>CALJXB010000449.1 GCA_937974415.1 uncultured Kiloniellales bacterium | reverse complement strand
CTTGCGTAAGTTGTCGAAGCCGGCCTGGTAGATCCCCTCGATGGCCTTGGTCGCGTCGGTCTCCGGCGCCCCCTCGGCCTCGAACTCGCTCGACCACTCGATCGAACAACCGCCGCCCTCGGCCTCGCTCACCCGGATGGTCGCGCTGTAATTGGCGACCGGCAGCGGGCTTTCGAGGATCGTATAACTGTAGGACTGGCCGTCCTCCTCCGATCTCTCGAGTTTCTCCAGGACCGTGCCGCCGCCCATCAGATGGAGCCGGCGCAGGGTGGTGTTGCCTTCTGTCTCGATGTCACACTTGGTCACCCAGGGATGCCACTCCGGCACCGAATTGAACCCACCGATCATTTTCCAGATGTCCTCGGCCGAGACGGGATAACTCGACGTCATGCTGACTTTGGCCATGGCCCTCTCCCCCTTTGCTGTCCCCTGGGCTGCTGTCCCCTGGGCTGCTGTCGCCTGGGAGCTTAGCCCGGCCGGCCGCGGGGTGCCAGGGCCGCCGCCGGGGCGGGCGCGACCCCGGCCCACAATCCGCCGCCGCACAGGGACGCTTTCGCGGCGGGCAAAAAATCCCTATATTAAAAAGGCTGGGAAACCGGCTATGGCGCTACACGGGCTTGCGGAATAAGCGCAGCGGACCCGGGGGCAGTACCCGGCGCCTCCACCAGTTTCGCCCGCCCCGGCCCGAATCAAGCCGGACGGGGCGGGAGCCATGGGGGCGAAACAGGATCGACGCGCGTGGTAAAGGTGAGTTCGGTGCCCGGCATGGTACCACCGTTATCGGGCCACAACGTAGTTGCGAATGACAACTATGCTGAGGCGCGTCTCGCTGCCTAAGGGCGGCTGACAAGCCTAACTTCAAGCCCACGGCGCTAGCCCGTCGTGGCGGGGTTCGGGGCACACCTGGCAACAGAAGTGCCCCACTTGATCGGCCGGATTGGGGGCAGCCCGGCGGATCCGGGCGAGGCGGCAAGACAAGCGTCGGATGGGCGCAGATGGGCGAGGAAGGCCTTAGATACGACGCCATGGTCGAGCAGGCGCTGCGCAGCGTAGTGCGCAGGGCGCTTAGCTATGCGGCCGAGCGCGGCTTGCCGGTCGACCATCATTTCTACATCTCCTTCCGCACCAACGACCCCGGGGTCGACATCCCGGCCCAGCTGCGCAGCCGCTACCCCAACGAAATGACCATCGTGCTGCAGCATCAGTTCTGGGGCCTCGACGTGGGCGAGGAGGCCTTTGGCGTGACCCTCAGCTTCGCCGACGTGCCGGAGCGGCTCACCATCCCCTTCTCGGCGATCAGCGCCTTCGCCGACCCCTCGGTGCGGTTCGGCCTGCAGTTCGACTCCGGCCAGGGCGAGGGCAGCGACACGGTGACGCCCATGGCCGCGCCCGAGCAGCAACAGCGGCCGCTCGAGCCCTCCGCGGCCGATAATCCCGCCGACAACCCCTTCGTGCCCGTCGAGGCGGCAAGCGGCTCCGCCGGGCCAGGCGAGGACGAGAGAGCCGACGACGACGAAGAGGCCCCGGGCGGCGAGGTCATCATGCTCGACCCCTACCGCAAAAAATAGGCGCCCCCTTTTACCGCCATGTCCAAATCGCGGTTCATTTTCGACGGCCCCGAAGGCGCGCCCGTCGCACTGGCGCTGGCCCATGGCGCCGGGGCGCCGATGGACTCCCCCTTCATGGCCCACATCGCCCAAGGCCTGGGCGCGCGGGGGCTCAGGGTCGCGCGCTTCGAGTTCCCCTACATGGCGGCCCGGCGCGCGGACGGGAAGAAACGGCCGCCCGACCGGGCGCCGGTCCTGCTGGAGAGCTGGCGCGCGGCGATCGCGGCGCTGGCCGGGCCCGGAGGCCAACCGGGGAGCGGACCGGCAAACGGACCGGGCCTCGCCATCGGCGGCAAGTCCCTGGGCGGACGCATGGCCAGCCTGATTGCCGACGAGGCGGGGGTCCGGGCACTCGTCTGCCTCGGCTATCCCTTCCATCCGCCGGGCCGGCTGGACAAGCTGCGCACCGAGCATCTGGCGGAGCTCAAGACTCCCACGCTCATCCTGCAGGGCGAGCGCGACCCTTTCGGCACCCGGGACGAGGTGGCCGGCTACCGCCTGTCCCCGGCGATCCGCATCGCCTGGTGCCCCGACGGCGACCACAGCTTGAAGCCGCGCAAGGCCTCCGGGCGGAGCCAGGAGGACAACTGGGACTTGGCCGTCGACGTCATGCACGAATTCCTGACCGGCCGGCCCCCCGTGAAAGCCCCATGAAAGCGAGCGATCCCCTCCCAACGCGGATCACGGGCCTCCTGATGCCGCTCGGGCCCGTGCGTGCGAGGTCCATGTTCGGCGGCTGCGGCATCTTCCTCGACGACCTCATGTTCGCCCTAATCGCCTGGGACCGGCTCTATTTCAAGGTCGATCGCGAGACCAAGCCACGGTTCGCCGAGGCCGGCGGCGAGCCCTTCGTCTACCAGGGCAAGCGCAAGCCCGTGGAGATGTCCTACTGGACCCTGCCGGAGGAGCGCCTGGCCGACCCGCTGGCCCTGATCGAATGGGCCGAGTTGGCGCTGGCCGCCGCCCGCCGCACCCGCAAGAAACCGGCGGGCCGGCGCAAAGCCTGACGCTTCTTGTGCCGCACCTCGGTTCGAATGGGATTTCGTTGCGTAAGCGGTCCGGGCCCGATCGAGCGCAAATTGGGCACCAACGCGGTCGTCGCAGGAGAAGTCCGGGGAGAGTTTACGGGCCGTCTCCGGCCAGCTAGCCTTTTTCACGACACGCGGGCGCCTCGATATGGCCCGCTCATAATCTTTGAGGGGCGCTCCTCATGACCCTGCGAATCGCCGTCATCGGTGGCGGCGTCATCGGCTGCTCGGTGGCCTACCACCTCGCCGACCGGGGCCTCGGCCGGGTGACGCTGTTCGAGCGCGAAAACCTCGGCAGCGGCACCACATGGCATTCCGCCGGCAACATCACATGGAAGCCGCACAGCGACGACGACGCGCCGGTCCTCTATGCCTACGACCTGATCGAGCGCCTGGAGCAAAACGGCATGCAATCCACGGGACGGCATCGCATGGGCCGCCTCTTCCTGGCCCTGAGCGAAGAGGGGCTCGGCGGTTTCGAAGCCTTTCACCAGGCTGCTAGCGAACGGGGCGTCGACAGCCGGTGGCTCACGCCGCGAGACGCCGCCGCCCGCCATCCCCTTCTGGCCGAAGGCGCGATAGCGGGCGCCTGGTTCAACCCGCTCTCGGGCCGCGTGAATCCAAGCGACTTCACCTTGTCCCTGGCACGAGCCGCCAAGGCCCATGGCGCCGAGATCGTCGAAAAGGCACGGGTCGAGCGTCTCCTGGAGACGGGAGGTGCTATCGCGGGGCTCACCTGCAACGGCGAGTCGCACGCCTTCGACCGGGTGATCGTCGCCGCCGGACTTTGGTCGCGGGGGCTCACGGCGCCGCTCGGCTACCCGGCCGCCCAGTGGGGCTGCGAGCACTTCTACGTCATCGCCCGGCCCGACCGAAAACTCGACCGCGACACGCCGTCCTTCGTCTGCCCGGAGGCCCTGCTCTACGGCCGCGAAGAGGTGGGCGGCCTGCTGCTCGGCCTGTTCGACGAGGCAGCCAAACCCCTCGATCCGGCGACGCTCCCCGAGCCCTTCGCCTTTTCGCTGCTGCCCGAGGACTGGGACAAGGTGGCGCCTTACGTCGAAGCGGCCACCCGGCTTTTCCCAACCCTTTCGACCGCCCCCATCAGCCGTTTCATCAACGGCCCGGAGAGCTTCACCCCCGATGCCGACCCCTTGATCGGCGTCGTGCCGGGGACCCGGGGCCTCTACATTTGCAGCGCCAAGAACTCCCACGGCGTCACCCTAGCAGCGGCGGCCGGCCACGTGATCGCGGACCTGATCGGCGAAGACGAGCCGCGCTTTGCGATCGATCGCTACCGGCCCGATCGCTTCGGAGGGCAGGGTGCCGACGAGGCTTGGCTGGCGGAGGCGGTGTCCCATACGCCGAGCCTGTTCTATCGCGCCGCAAACACCGAAAACCGTGCCGATTGACGGGGGCGCCCGCGGCCCGGCGGGTTCGAAAGACCTTGCCCGCAAGCGACACGAACCTCGCGCGCCAACGCGAGCTTATGCCTTTAGGCCGAGGCCCCCAGTTTCCGCTTCGTCGCCGTCTCGGGCACGAGAGCGAGGCGATGGAACACGAACATTTTAACCATGAACATTAGTATCATGCCCATTCACATACTCTGCGGAAAATTGTAAGATATATCCAAGGACATATATGATTATAGCTGGTTAGCCTGATTTTTATTGGCCTTCGCCAGGACCGATGCCCACAAAACCGGCATCGTTCCGTGCGCCGCTACGAATTGTTGGACTTTTGGGGGTGCGGGGTTTGTGCATTTCACGTAACCGCCTGTTCCGCGGCCGGCGTCCGGATGGGTCGCGCGCTCATCTCGAGCCGCCGCGCAAGCCGCCCGCGTAACGGGATGCGCCGGGCCATGTCGAATCGAGACTGGCTGAGCCTCGCCGAGATCGCCCGGCTTTGGAGCGAGGAGTGCGGCGAGAGCGCGGACGATCTCGAACGCGACCTCGACTCCTGGTTCACGGAATTCGTCGCGCGCGAGCCATCGCAGCGGCCGCAGCGGCTCGTCTCGCCCGACCGCAATCCCGGCCGCAATGGCGACAACACCAACCGGCTTATGGGCATGCTGGGGGGCCGTCATCTCGAGCGGCAAACCCTCGAGGCCTACTGTGAGGAGCGCGGGCGTCCCAAGCCCCGGTTCTGGTTCGGTGGCCGGGTCGAGGCGCCCCAGTGCGAGGCGCCCCAGTGCGAGACACCCCAGCGCGACGCGACGCGCCCATCGAAGCCCGCAGCGGGAGAGCCCCAAGCCGGGTCGCCGCAGTCAGGTGAGAAGCCGCCCTCGGTGGGCCCGGCGCGCGATCCGGATCTGGAGTCCTTTCAGACCCAGATCGCAGACATGAGCGAAAGACTCAAGGCGCCGGGTTTCGAATACTCCAGCCTCGAGCAGGCGTCTGCGGATAGCCAAACAGACTCCGCTTCGCAATCCGGCGATGCGGCGCCTTCGATGGACCAATATGATCGCGAGCTGATCGCGCGGGCCGACGTCGCTTCCGCGAAGGCGCGCGAACTCAAGATGCAGCTCGAAGCCGCCGAGAAGCGCATCGCGAATCTCGCCGCCTCGGCGGCGCCGAGCCATGCTGCGTCGAGCCTTGGGCCAAAGGAAACGGAGCTGGCACCGCCGGAGACGCCGAGGCACGAAGCCAGGGCGAGCGTCCCGTTCGAACGGCCAGCGGCAGCCGGCTACCGGGATCCGAACGCCGCCATCCAATTGCTGCAGCGTGGAACGCGCCGCGGGGGGCGTGCGAGGACAATTTTGCTGGCCGGACTAGCCATCCCGGTGGCCGCGTTGGTCCTGTGGGGCGGAGTGACGGTGATCCAGCTTGCGAGCGATCAGCCAATCCCTCCGCCGACCCTCCCCTCTGCCGCCGAGCAGGCTCTGCCGGACATCGTTTCGCAGGCCTACGAACCTCCGGCCGAACGGCCCGGACTCGGAGGCGAAGAGCTCAGCCGGCCCCGCGAGCCTTGGTCGGCACGCGAAACCAAGCCGACGACCGCCGAGTTGACCGCGGCGCGGCTGCGTCTCGAGAACGCATTGAAAAAGGCCGCCCCCGCCAAGTCCGGGGCCGAGGACGGCCCGTCTCGCAAAGAGCTGGTCCTGGCGATTGAAATCGCAAGGGCTCAGGCGGCCTTGTACCAGCAGGATCTCGCCGCCGCACTGGAGCGGCTCGCCCAATCGGAGGCGGAAACGCAGACGGCGAACGCCAGAACCGACATCCTCACCAAGGAGCTGATCGATACCCGGCGACGCCACTTGGCGGCCGTCGAAATCGCCGATGCCGACGACAATAGCACGCGCCGGCAGCTCGCCCGCGACGTGCTGGTTGCCTCCGACCGCGCCACCTCTCTGGAGCGAGACTTGAGCGCGGCGCGCCGGCGGATTTCCGGCCTCAAGACGCAGTTGGGCGCTGCCAGAACCGAAACGGCGAGCCTGGCCAAACAACTCGCCCAGCTTCGCAAGGAGCACGCGGCGCTGTTGGAGATCTTCCGCGCCCACTCTCACCAAGGCAGCCGTTGATCCGCCTCGCGACGGCGCCCTCTCCCTCGCCCGCCCTTGGCCTCGCCAGAGACGCCGCCTAACATGGCGGTTGCACGCAAGCGCTCGCCCCACCGTTTCGGGAGACC
>CALJXB010000448.1 GCA_937974415.1 uncultured Kiloniellales bacterium | reverse complement strand
TCCCGGACGTGGATCGATGGGTCGAAGACCTTGACGATGTTGCCGTCGACCTCGATGCAATAGGGAATGAAGATGATTTCCTTGAACACCCCGCCGATGATCTCGCCGATGGTGGTCTTGCCGTTGCCCGGCGCCCCGTAGAGCAGCATGGCGCGGGCCGAATTGATCGCCTGACCCAGCCGGCGAACCAGCGAGCGGGGCACCACGTATTCGGCGAGGCCTTGATCGATGGCGTCCTTCTCGACGCGCTCGCCGATCAGCGGCTGCTTGCGGATCTGCTCGTAATAGCTCGGCAGGGAGACCGGAACCGGGCCGATGTACATCGAAAGGTTGAGAGCGTCGGCCGCCCATTCCGTGCCCTTGCCGGTCAGGCCATAACGAATCTCGGCTTGGATGCTGGCGCCGGCCGAGCCTTTGGTTTCGACCATCTGCTGAGTGCGGGCCTCGTCGAGCAGGTCCTTCACGATATTGCGGCCGATCTTCATGATGTCGGCCAGTTCGGACTCCAGTTCGGCGCCATGAACGTACATGGCCTTCATCAGAATGCGCAGCAGGCTGTTCAATCCGATGCCGGTCTCTTCGATGGATTCGGGGGCCTCGGGGACGCGCGAGGTGGTCCGGGTTTCGAATACGCTGTTCATGGGAAGCCTTTACTTTCCGCAGTGAGATGTCGAGAGATTACAATAAATCTAACGAAAATTCAAAGTATATCTTATAGTAAAAATATGTGATTTATGAAGATGGTTAATGTCGTTTCGGCGGAACATTAGATCAATATTTGTGTATACCCCTTGAGAAAACAATGTATGGCACGGAACTTAACTAATCACTTCGATTTGCCCGTCGGCCGGCGTCCATTTCGCGCGGCGGCGCGCCAGTCGTCCCGCTTCGTCCTCCGCACCATAGTCCATCGCGACCGGCTTTTGAAGGAAACGCTGGGGCTCGTCGCAGGCGTTCACGTTGAGGATGGCGTAGGCCCGCTCGCCGTCCGGCATGAAGGCGCCGATGTAGACGCCGCAGTTCCCGCAAATCAGGAAATCGGCGGTCTTGAGGCCGAAGCGATAGCGCGCGAGGCGCGCCGGGTCGGCCACCTGGAAGATGACATGGCCGTCCGGGTCCGAGGTCGACAGGGCGGCGTGCTGGCGGCAGAATCGACACCCGCAGGCGCGCACCGGCAGGTCCTCGGGCGGCCGGCTTGCGGCAAGGCGAAAGGTCACGTTGCCGCAGTGGCATCCGCCGGGAATAATCGTTTTATCCTGGCCGTTTGGAATCGTTAGCTCTCCTAAAATATAAAATCCGAGGCGGCTGTCGGAGCCGCCTCGGACCGGCCTTGAGCCGTTACAGCTTGCCCACTTCCTGTGCCGTCTGATCGACGCTCTTGAGCGCCCGGACCATGAACTCGTCGATCTCCTCGTGACTGATCACCAACGGTGGTGACATGACCATGGCGTCGCGGGTCGCGCGCATCACCAGGCCATTGGCGAAGCAGTGGTCGCGACAGCGCCCGCCCACCTTGCCGACCGGGTCGAAGTGCGTTCTGGTCGCCTTGTCCTCGACCAGCTCGAGGGCGGCGATCAGGCCGACGCCGCGCACTTCGCCAACCAGGGGATGGTCCTCGAAGGTCTCGCGCAGGCGCCGCTGGAAATAGGGCCCGTTGTCGTCGTGCACCCGCTGGACGATTTTCTCGTCTTCCAGGATGCGGATGTTCTCCAGCGCCACCGCGCAGGAGACCGGGTGGCCCGAGTAAGTGTAGCCGTGGGCGAACTCGCCGCCCTTGTCGATCAGCACCTGGGCGATCTCGTCGTTCACCATCAAGGCGGAGAGCGGCAGGTAGCCGGAGCTCAGGCCCTTGGCCATGGGCATGAGGTCGGGCTGGATGCCGTAACGGTCGCTGCCGAACCACGCGCCGGTCCGCCCGAAGCCGCAGATCACCTCGTCGGCGACCAGCAGCACCCCGTGTTCGCGGCAGATCCGCTGCACCTCGGGCCAGTAGGTCTCGGGCGGCAAGAGCACGCCGCCGGCGCCCATGATCGGCTCGCCGATGAAGGCGGCCACCTTGTCGGCGCCGAGCTCGAGGATCTTGTCCTCGACCGACTTGGCCGCCTTGAGCCCGAACTCCTCCGGCGAAAGGTCGCCGCCCTCGTCGTACCAGTGGGGGCAGTCGACATGGACGAAGCCGGGCAAGGGCAGGTCGGACTGCTCGTGCATGGCGGTCATGCCGGAGAGACTCGCCGCTGCCATGGTGCTGCCGTGGTAGGCGTTCTTGCGGCTGATGAAGGTCTTCCTTTCGGGCTGGCCCTTCAGGTTCCAGTAGTAGCGCAGGAGCCGCACCAGCGTATCGTTGGCCTCGGATCCGGAGCAGCCGTAGAACACGTGGTTCAGGCCCGCCGGCGTCACCTCGCAGAGCTTGTCGGCCAGCTCGACGGACGTCGGCGTCGCGGTCTGAAAGAAGGTGTTGTAGTAGGTTAGCTCCATCATCTGCTTGTAAGCGGCCTCGGCCAGCTCCTTGCGCCCGTAGCCGAGGTTGACGCACCACAGGCCGGCCATGCCGTCGAGGATCTTGGCGCCTTCGGAGTCCTCGAGCCAGACGCCCTCGGCCTTGGTGATGATCCGGCTGCCGCCGGCCTCGACGAGCTGGCGGGTGTCGGTGAAGGGGTGCAGGTGGTGGCGCATATCGAGGTCGCGCCAGCGGGCGGTGTTGTTGCGTGCGGTTTGGACGGTCATGGTTTTAATCCCGTATTAGACGTTGCGTAAAAAGTATCTAGCAACCATATGATGTTGCTTGTCTTTTACGCGTTTGTCCTACGGGTTAAAATCGATCCGGGCGCAGAGGATCAAGAGCTCGGCATGGCGGGTCCGTGCAGTGGCCTCCGCGATGCTTCTCGCCGCGCCTCTCGCCATCGCGCCTCTGTTGTTCCGACGATACATGACGCTCTCTTGGTGCCCTTGGGTCTCGCCGCTACACGTTTAGCAGAAGATGCTCGCGTTCCCAAGACGAGATCACCTGCTGGTAGGCCTGGAGCTCGGTCTCCTTCACGATCTTGACGGCCTCCACAAATTTCTCGCCCAAGGCCTTTTTCACCGATTTGCTGCCGGTGAAGTTCTCGAGGGATTCGTAAAGCGTGCGCGGCAGGGTGTGAGCGAGGCGGTAGGCGCTGCCCTCCACCGGTGCGCGCGGCTTGAGCTTTTCGGTCATGCCGAGATAGCCGCAGGCGAGCGTTGCCGCCAGCGCCAGGTAGGGATTCGCGTCGGCCCCGGCGATTCGGTTTTCGACCCGCCGGGCAGCCGGTTCCGAATGGGGCACGCGAAAGCCCACGGTGCGGTTGTCGTAACCCCAGTGGGTGTTGATCGGGGCGTCGGAGTAGGGGATCAGCCGGCGGTAGCTGTTCACGTTGGGGGCGAGCAGCGGCATCACCGCGGGCAGGTATTTCTGCAGGCCGGCGATGTGGGCGTGAAACAGCTCGGTGTCCTTGCCGTTCTTCTGGCCGAAGAGGTTGCGCCCGCTCTTGGCGTCGACGACGCTCTGGTGGACGTGCATGGAGCTGCCGGGCTCGCCCTGCATGGGTTTCGCCATGAAGGTGGCGTAGAGCTTGTGACGCAGGCCGGCTTCGCGAACCGTGCGCTTGAACAGGAAAGCCTGGTCCGCCAGCTTGAGCGGCGCGCCGTGGTCGAAGTTGAACTCCATCTGGGCGGCGCCGGCCTCGTGGATGAGGGTGTCGATGCCGATCTCCTGAGCCTCGCAGAAGTCGTAGATCTCCTCGAACAGGGGGTCGAACTCGTTCACCGCGTCGACGCCGTAGGCCTGGCGGCTGGTCTCGCGCCGGCCAGAGCGGCCGATCGGCGGCTCCAGGGGATAGTCGGGATCGGTGTTGACGTCGACCAGGAAGAACTCGAGCTCGGGCGCCACCAGGGCCTTCCAGTTGTTCTCGGCATAGAGCGCGATCACCCGCTTGAGGACCTGCCGGGCGGAGATCGCCACCGGGCTGCCATCGAAGTAGGAGGGGTCGCAGATCACCTGGGCCGTCGGCTCCGGGTACCAGGGCACAATGCGGATGGTCTCGGGATCGGGGGTCAGATAGACGTCCGAGGTGGCCGGGTCGGTCACCGTATCCTCGCGCGGATAGTCGCCGGTCACCGTCTGTACGAAGAGGGCCTCGGGGATTCTGAGCCCGTTCTTCTTCATGCCTTCCACGAAGCGCTCGGCCGGCAGGATCTTGCCGCGCGCGATGCCGGCCATGTCGGGGACCAGGATTTCGACCTCTTCAATCTTGTTATCTTTTAAGAACTTCTCGATGGAACTCATTGTAATCTCGCATGAAAACGTCTCTCCCCCTCCATGCCGGGGGGTGAGTCCGACCGGGTAGGAGCTATGGCCGCAAGAGCGCTAGCACGGCGCCCGGCGGGCTGGCAAGCGGAGGATCGCGCGCCGCCATGAGGCTCGCGGCCCGATCCGCCCAGTCCCGAGGCCTTGACCTGGCGCCTTGACCCGGCACCTGGCAGCGACGTAAGGAGCGGTCCCATCATGGCGCCCGAAGCCCACGTCCCATCCTACTATGCCGCGAGCATTGCCCCGCCGCCCGAACGGCCGACCCTCGGCGGCGACCTCCGCACCGACGTCTGCATCGTGGGGGCCGGCTTTACCGGCCTATCCGCCGCCCTGGAATTGGCCGAGCGCGGCACCCGGGTCGTGGTG
>CALJXB010000447.1 GCA_937974415.1 uncultured Kiloniellales bacterium | reverse complement strand
GCCGGACGTCGCGGCCACCGAAGGCGAGGACGCATCCCGCGGCGAGTTCGGCCTGGGCACCCCCTTCGTGGTGATCCGCTTCGGCCCCGAGCCAGCCGACTTCGAGGAACCCTTGGCAGAGGCCGTCGCCGAGGCCCTGGCCCAGCGGCCGGACGTCAAATTCCACCTGCTGGCGGTTGCCGCGACCGGCGGCCCGCCGTTCGGGCGCGACGCCTCCCTGGGCCATGCCGAGGCGGTGCTGCGCAGTTTGGCCGCCCTCGGCGTGCCGCCGGACGAGGTCTTCATCACCGCCGTCGCCGCGCCGGAGCGCCGGATCGACGAGGTGCGCCTCTCCCTGCGCTGACGCCGCCTGCCCACACGACCGCAGGGCAGTAGCGTTGCGAGGGGGCGCCCCTTCCGCTTTAATCGGCGCCGGCGAAGGGCGAAAAGGAGGCGAGGCCATGGCGGAAACCCCGGAACCAGGCGCGGTCGTCCAGCCGCGGCGCACCTTCCCGGTCTCCTGGGAAGAGCTGCACCGCCACGCCAAGGCGCTGGCCTGGCGCCTCATGTCGCTCGGGCCCTGGACCGGCATCGTCGCCATCACCCGCGGCGGCCTGGTGCCGGCCGCCATCGTCGCCCGCGAGTTGGAAGTGCGCCTCATCGACACGGTCTGCATCGCCAGCTACGACGACCGCGACCAGGGCGGCCTGGAGGTGCTGAAGAAGATGCCCGGCGACGGCACCGGCTGGCTCATCATCGACGACCTGGTGGACACCGGAAAGACCGCCCAGGCGGTGCGCGACATGCTGCCCGAGGCCCACTTCGCCACGGTCTACGCCAAGCCCGCTGGCCGCCCCCTGGTCGACACCTTCATCACCGAGGTGAGCCAGGACACCTGGATCCTCTTCCCCTGGGACACCGAGCCCCAGTCGGTCCCGCCCATCGTGCAGAGCCGCGACGGCTGAGGGCGCGCTTCTGTAGAGCTCAACCGGCGGACGCCGCCGGCACGTTATCGATGTCATCGATCACCGTGAAGCTAGCGGCGAGTCTCCGCGGGACGGGCAGGCACAAGTGCCATTCTGAAAATGACCGCTACACCTCGAATCCGGCCTTTCGATAGCCGTCAAGCCAGTGATCTCGATCCGCCGAAAACTTGCAAAGTCGAACATGCCGTTTCGCAAATTCGGAAACGTCGTGCTCTTTGGGCCGGTTACGGTCGTAAGTATCAACGGCCTCGCGGGCTTCTGGCGTTCGACCGAGCTGGGCGAGGGCGGCGGCGAACTCCGCGTGCATGTGGATCGGCGGATTGCGCCATCGCCGGAACACGTCGATCGCTTTCTCATAGGCTCCCAACATGTAACAGGCATCAAACAACGGCTCGAGTTTAGAATCCGGGTAGAACGGATCGAGCCGCATAGCCTTTTGCATCCAGTCCAATCCTTCTTGCGGCTTGCCGTGGTAGGCGGCGACCGCGCCCAGGCGGTAGAGCACTTCGACGTCATTGGGATTGAGCGTCATGGCCCTTTCGATGTGCGATTGGGCACGCTCGTGTTCACCGAG
This sequence comes from uncultured Kiloniellales bacterium, assembly GCA_937974415.1. Lineage (GTDB taxonomy): Bacteria > Pseudomonadota > Alphaproteobacteria > Kiloniellales > JAKSDN01 > CALJXB01. The sequence continues at coordinate 12,482 of CALJXB010000447.1, read as the reverse complement.
GTTGAGGTATGCCGTGGCCGCGAGAGCGTGCACCTTCGCATCGCTGTCATCCAATTCGAGCGCACGTTCGGCATAGTCGCGTGCTTTCTCGAAGGCCGTGTCAGTCGGAATTTCGTGGCTATAGATACTGAACGCGTGCCACGCGGCGATGCGGGCATAGGCCCGCGCGCTATTCGGGTCGGCCTCCGTCGCATTCTCGAACATCGCCAAGGCCTCGCCATCGGCAGGCCCGCCGCGCTGCAGGAACCACTCGCCGCGCAAGAGATAATCGTAAGCGCTCTGGCTTTCGGTCGCCTGCCTGCGGCCCTTCTCGAATTCCGCGGCATCCAGGCGTCCCGGCAAGGCAGCGACGATGGCCTGGGTGACTTCGTCCTGGACGGCGAAAATGTCTTCAAGGTCGCGGTCGTAGCGCTCTGCCCAGAGGTGGTTGCCGCTTTCGACCTCGACCAGTTGCACCGTCACACGGACGCGCTCTGCGGATCTGCGGACGCTTCCCTCGACGACGTAGGAAACGCCGAGCTCGCGGCCAACATCCTGAACCCTCGGCGACCGCCCCTTGTAACGGAAGGAAGAGTTGCGGGCGATGACGAAGAGACCCCTGAACCGGGAGAGCTCGGTGATAATGTCCTCGGTGATGCCGTCCGAAAAATATTCCTGCTCGGCATCGCCCGACATGTTCACGAACGGGAGCACCGCGATCGACGGCTTGGCGGGCAAGGGCAGAGTCATTTCCCTCCGCTCGCCCGGCAGCGGTTGGGGACCAGAGGCCGCGATCCTGTAGGCGCGCACCGGCTGGGCAACATTCTTGAGGTCCAGTTCGCCCAGGTCTTCAAACTCAGCCGCTATCTTGCCCCGCACCTGACGAAAGGCGTCGCCGGAAAGGCAGATGCCGCCCGGCTCCGCCAAGCCTTCCAGGCGCGCCGCGATGTTGACGCCGTCACCATGGATATCGCCGCCCTCGACAATCACGTCTCCCAGGTTGATCCCGATGCGGAATCGCAGCCGCGTGTCCTCGTCGGCGGCCGCCTCCCGCTCGACCACTCTGTCCTGCCAGGCCAAAGCGCAGGCCAGAGCATCCACGACGCTCGCGAACTCGACCAACAATCCGTCGCCGATGAGCTTGAAAATACGGCCGCGGTGGTCGGCGATGAGGGGCTCCAGGACCTGCTGGCGAAGCTCGGTGAGGCGGCGGAGCGTGCCGGATTCATCGTCACCCATGAGGCGCGTGTAGCCGACCACGTCGGCGGCAAGGATGGCGACCAGCCTGCGTTCCAAGCGTTCTCTCCCTCGAGCCGAAGATTATCGGCCCTCGCCGACGGAATCCATGTCAGTCGAGGTGTGCTCAATCGGCTCGCTCGCACGGCCAATTCGCCCCAGAATTCAGCCGCCGCTTTCCACTGGCTCGTTATCGATGAGGCGCACGTCGCCGAGCCAGGCGGCGGCGAAGAGCCGCGCCGGGCGGTCGGGGCCCTCCAGGGCCGCGAGATCCGCCTCGGCACGCAGGTCGAGATAGTCGATGGCCCGGAAGCCGGCCTCCAGAATGGCCGCGCGGGCGGCTTCCATGGCCGGCCCGGCGGACGCGCCGCCCGCGAGCTCCGCCGCCGCTGCCGAGAGGGCCCGGTGGAGCGCCGGAGCGATTTCGCGCTGCTCGGGCGTCAGCAGGAAATTGCGCGAGGACAGGGCGAGGCCGTCGGGCTCGCGCACCGTCGCCACGCCGGCGATGGTCACGTCGAGGTCCAGGTCCGTCGCCATGCGGCGGATGATCTGGAGCTGCTGGAAGTCCTTCTCGCCGAAATAGGCGACGTCGGGGCGCACCTGGTTCAGCAATTTCGCGACCACCGTCGCCACCCCTTCCATGTGGCCCGGGCGGGTGGCGCCGCAGAGACAGTCGCCGAGGCTGGTCACCCGCACCTGGGTGGCGAAGCCGGCGGGATAGACCTCGTCGGCCGGGGGCGCGAAGAGCAGGTCCGTGCCCTCGGCGGCGAAGAGGGCGGCATCGGCCGCCTCGTCGCGGGGATAGGCCTTGAGGTCCTTGGGGTCGTTGAACTGGGTCGGATTGACGAAGAGGCTCGCCACGGTCCGCGCGCAGTCGGCCCGGGACCGGCGAATCAGCGCCAGATGACCCGCGTGCAGCGCCCCCATGGTGGGCACCAGGCCGACGCTGAGGCCTTCGCGCCGCCACGCGGCCACGGCCGCGCGCAGCCCGACGATGCTCCGGACGGTCGCCAGGGTAGTCCGATCGCTCTCGGAGGCCGGCGTTTGGGCGCTCATCCCGCCTTGATGGTGACCCGGCGCAGGGGTCCCTCGCCCGAGCCGTCGGCCTTGCCGGAGCCGGCGGCGCGCGAGGTCGGCTTGGCGCCGAAACAGTGCTCCGGGCCCGGGAAGCGGCGCGCCCGCACCTCTTCGGCGTAGGCCGCGACGGCCTCGTCCAGGCCGCTCTTGAGGTCGGCATAGGGCTTGACGAACTTGGGCACCCGCTCGCCGGACAGGCCCAGGATGTCCTCGGTCACCAGGATCTGGCCGTCGCAGGCCGGCGAGGCGCCGATGCCGATGGTCGGGACCGGCACCTCGGCGGTGATGTCGCGGGCCACGGCCTCCATGGTCGCCTCAATGACGATGGCGAACGCACCCGCCTCGGCGATGGCCCGGGCGTCGTGGTGCAGCTCGACCGCCGAGCGCTCTTCCCGACCCTGGGTGCGGAAGCCGCCGAGAGCGTGAAACGACTGGGGCAGCAGGCCGACGTGGCCCAGCACCGGAACGCCGCGGGCGCTCAGGAAAGCCACCGTCTCCGCCATGGCGCCGCCGCCCTCGAGCTTGACCCCGGCGCAGCCGGTCTCCGCCAGCACGCGCGCCGCGTTACGGAAGGCCTGCTCGGGGGATTCCTGGTAGCTGCCGAACGGCAGATCGACGATGACGCAGGCCTGGCCGGCGCCGCGCCGTACCGCCTGGCCGTGAGCGATCATGGTCTCCAGACTGACGCCGATGGTGGTGTCCATGCCGTAGACCACCATGCCGACGGAATCGCCGACCAGCAGCAGATCGCAGTGCGGGTCGAGGGCCCGCGCCACGGGCGTTGAGTAGGCGGTCAGGCAGACCAAGGGCTCGCCGCCCTTGCGATCGCGAATATCCTTTACGGTAATCGTCTTGCCACGGGTTTCGGTGCGCATGGTCCACCTCCCGGGTCGTGGCGACCGATCCGATCGCGAGACATCCTCTAGCCCAACAACTTGATCTGGCGCAACAGTGTACCCCGGTCATATTGCAATGCAACATGTAATTTTGCGCTGCAGCGAGAGCTTGAAGGGTCCTCGGTTGACCGGAACCAATTCGTCCGTGGCGGCCGGCCCGGCGCGTCAAAAGCCTTCGGCGATGTTGCGCAAGGCCACCAAATCGCGCAGATCGACCCTGCCGCCGGATTGCAGACTGATCAGGCCGCTGGTCTTGAGCTGCGTGAAGGTGCGGCTCACGGTCTCCGTCGTCAGGCCCAGGTAGTCGCCGATGTCGGTCCGGCTCATCGGGACCGCGATGGGGTTGCCGCTCTGGCCGCGTCGGGCCGCCCGCTCGGCCAGGGTCAGCAGGAACGAGACGATCTTCTCCTTGGCGCTCTTACGCCCCAGCAGGAGCATTTGCTCCTGGGCCGCCGCCAGCTCGTGGCTCGCCATGCCCAGCAAGCGGGACTCCAGCTTGGGATAGCGCGACAAGAGGTCTTCCAGCTTCTTGCGGGGAAACCGGCAGAGCGCCGCATGGGTCACCGACTCGGCGCTGTAGGCATAGGTCTCCGCGTTGGCGAGGCCGAGGAAATCGCCGGAGAACAGGAAGCCGGTGATCTGCCGGCGGCCGTCCGGCAGCAGCTTGTAGACCTTCATGGTGCCGGCCGTCACGTTGAACAGGTGGGTGGCCGGCTCGCTCTCGTCGAAGAGAGGGTCGCCCGGGACCAGCTCGACCGTAGTGACGATCGTCGAAAGCTGTTTCAGCTCCTGGTCGTCGAGGGGCTGGCAGAAGGTCAGATGGCGCACCGAGCAGGCGCTGCAAGGGGAGGCATCCGCCCGGGCGCGCGGCTCGGCGCGCCGGAGCACGCCCGCTTTACTGAGATCGAAGCTCGTCTGACTCATGGCCGAAACCCAGAGGTCGCACCCGTTTGTTGCACCGGCGCAGCATTGTTGCACATCAAGTATAGCAGTCCCTAGCCTGTTTGTAGCCCCCCGACAAGCCGCCAGCCGAATGCCGCGAAACGGGCCTTGCAGACGGCGGCCCGCTTGCCCATGGTCGGCGCAGAGCCATGGCACCTTCGTCGTCGACAGAACCCGGCCCCGAGGCCACGCCCAGCCTCGCGGCAGCGCCCAGCGCGGCCGCGGCTCTGCCCGTGCTGCGCCTCAAACCGGGCGCCCAGAAACGCCTGGTCCGCGGCTACCCCTGGGCCTACTCCAACGAGATCGAGATGGACGCCGAAACCCGCGGCGTCCCTGCGGGGGGCCTGGTCCGGCTGGCCGACAGCCGCGGCGAAGCGCTCGGGACCGCCCTGTTCAACCGGCGGCCGCTGATAGCAGCACGCCTCATGAGCCGGCGCAGCGATGTGAGCGTCGACCGGGACTTCCTCGCCGCCCGCCTAGCGCGCGCCCTGGAGATCCGCGAAAGGCTGTTCGATCGGCCGTTTTACCGGCTCTGCCATGCCGAGGCAGACGGCCTGCCCGGCACCGTCATCGACCGCTTCGGGCCGACCCTGGTGATCCAGGTGAATACCGCCGGCATGGCGCAATTGCTGCCCGACTTGCTCGCGGCCCTCGACCGGCTGCTCGAACCGGAGACCGTGGTCCTGCGCAACGACAGCCCGGCCCGCGAGCTGGAGGGCCTCGCCCTGGAGGTCGAGGTCGTCAAGGGCAGCCTCGATGGAGCAAGCGAGCTGGTCGAGAACGGCGCGCGCTATCTCGCCGACCTGCGGGCGGGCCAGAAGACCGGCTGGTTTTACGACCAGCGCGACAATCGGGCGCTGGTGGGGCGCCTGAGCGCCGGTTTGCAGGGCGGCCGTGTGCTCGACGCCTACAGTTACACCGGCGGCTTCGCCATCCAGGCGGCTCTGGCGGGCGCCCAGGAGGTGGTCGCGGTCGACCGCTCCGAGGCGGCCCTCGAGCTGGCCGCCGAGGCCGCTCAGCTGAACGGCGTGGACGCGCGCTGCCGCTTCGTCAGGGCCGAGGTCTTCGCCGATCTTGCAGAGCGGGCGCGCGCGGGCGATCGCTTCGAGCTCGTTGTCGTCGACCCGCCGGCCTTCGTGAAGACCAAGCGCGACCTGCCCCAGGGGCTGAAAGGTTATCGCAAGCTCCTGCGCCTGGCGGCCCTGGCCGTGCAGCCGGGCGGGCTGCTGGTCGCCGCCTCCTGTTCCCACCACGTGGATGTTGCAGCCTACTCGGAACAGCTCCGCCGGGGCCTGCAGGACGCCGGCCGGGAGGGCCGCATTCTCTACCAGCGCGGCGCCGGACCGGACCATCCGCTACACCCCTTCCTGCCCGAGACCGTATATCTGAAGCTCCTGGCCGTCGCGGTGGATTGAAGCACAGCCCAGGACCCGACCTACTCCTTGGCCTGGTCCAGCGGCAGGTCGAAGGAGAAGCTGGTGCCCTCGGCCGTGGAGTAGTCGAGGCGGATCTCGCCGCCGTGGGCGCGGATGAGATCGCGGGCGATCGCCAGGCCCAAGCCCGTACCGCCCGACTTGGTCGAACCGGTGAAGGGCTGGAACAAATGAGCCCGGGCCCGCGGCGGCAGGCCGGGTCCATTGTCGCTGACATGCACCCGAAGCCGGCCGTTTACCGGCTCGGCCGTGACCTCGACCTGGCTGGCGCCGGCTTGAAGCGCGTTCTGCCCCAGGTTGCTGAGGACCCGGTGGAGCTGATCTCGATCGGCCTCGATGCGAAACTCTCCGTCGACACGATTGCGCCAGACCGGCTCGCCGTTCACTTCGCCGGGCAGGTCGCCGGCGACATCGGCGGTCAGCTCGCTGAGATCGAAGCAAGAGAGCTTGAGGTTCGGTGAACCCTCGCGGGTGAAGTTGAGCGTCTCGCCGCAGAGATTGGCCGCCCGGTCGATCGCGCTCATCAGGGTCGGGGTCACCCGCTTGACTTCCGGGTCGTCGCTGCGCTCCAGGCGGTCTGAGACCAGTTGTGCGGTCGCCAGGATGTTGCGCAGATCGTGGTTGATCTTGGTCACCGCGATGCCGAGGGCCGCCAGCCGCGTCTTCTGCTGCAGGGCATCTCGGATGCCTCCCTGCATGGCCGCTAGCTCGTGCTCGGCGAAGCCGATCTCGTCGGTGCGGTCGCTCGGGCGAATCACCCGCGAGGCATCCTCCGGATCCTCGCGAAACTCAGACATATTGTCGCCGATCCGGCGCATCGGCCGCACCATCAGGAGATGCAGGCTGAGGTAGACCAAGGCCGCCGTGAACAGCGAGATGACCAGGGAGAGCGCCAGGATACGCTGGGAAAAGGCCAGCATCTCGTGGCGCAGCGGCGCCTCGTCCAGCACCACCTCGACCCGCAGGCGGTCGTCCTTGGGCGAAGTCCCCAGCACACGGATGATCCGCATGGGTTCGCCCCACAATACGGCGAAGGCGTCCCGGATCAGGCCGAAGAAGCCGACCGTGCGAAGGTCGAAGGTCGCATCGATGTGGTCCGGCGGCATGTCCATCAGCATGAGCTTGCCGGAGCCCGGCTTGGTCAGCGCCACGGTGAAGGCCTCGACGTGGGTCAGCAGCTCCATGGTCAGCTCCGGGCTCACCATGTAATCGGGGGTCGCCTCCAATGCGAGAATGGCAAGATGGCCGGCAGCCAGGCGTTCTTGCAAATAGTCCAGGCGGAAACGCGCGATCGACGGCGCGAAAATCAAGACTTCCGCCAGCATGACGAAGGCGACGGTCAGCAGCAGCAGGCGCGCCGAGAGGCCCGACGCCAGGGAGGGAAGCGCTTTGCTTTTGCCCAGCATGGTCCCGCGAATATAGCACGGGCCAGCGGCCGATGGTGCAATCCTGACGATCACGCACTCGGGGCAAACCGCTCCTCGCACGGCCCGCTTGGCGAACCGCGGAGCGAAGCAATCAAAGAAAGGCGGCGCGCCCTAACCCCTAGATTGGCGAGGGGGAACCGCCAGGGTGACGGGCGCGCCGAGTGCCTTACGCCTCCTAAATCGGAGACCGGCTCAGACTAGTCGTTTGCCGCGCAGGGATTGCACGGATTGCAGGCAGCTGCGCAGGGATTGCACGGATTGCACGCAGCTGCGCAGGGATTGCACGGATTGCACGCAGCCGCGCAGGGATTGCACGGATTGCATGCAGCCGCGCAGGGATTGCACGGGTTACACTGGGCGAGCTGCACAGAGGTGTTAGCCGCCTTGGCCGTTGCCACCGGCAACGCCACCGCCGACGTGGCTAGGGTGGCGACACTGAGGGCAACAAGAGTTTCCTTAAGCATTAAATCCTCCCGATTAGATGTATCACACTGTTAAGACGAAGCAGACCTTCGGCGCCGACCCTCGGATCGTGTCCAGCCGCCTATGAAGGGTGCCGGAGACCGCAGTTTCCGTTCCGCTGTCATATTAATGGCGCGTAGCCCGAAACGTTGCGACTCACGAATACATCTGAAGTATCAAATATTTGTGAGAGCCCTGCCAGGATTCTGGGCGACAGCGCAACGGGAGCGCTGCGGTTCAGCCGAGCTTGGCGAGCAGCCGGACCAGGCGCCGGGTGCCCTCTCCGAACAGCTTCGCCGTGTAAAAAGAGCCTGCGGCCCGCTTGTTGACCTCGCCGAGGGTGGGATAGGGGGCGATCATTTGCGCCATGGCGCCAATACCAAGCCCCTTGGAAATGGCCAGCACCCAGGGATGGATGAGCTCGCCGGCATGGGGCCCGACGAGGCTGGCGCCGAGCACCTTGCCGCGCGGGGTCGTCACGACCTTGACCAGGCCGTCCTGCTGCCGTTCGCAGCGGGCGCGGTCGTTCTCGGCGAAGGGCCAGCGCAGGACCCGGATGGCGCCATGGCGCTCCTTGGCCGCGGCCTCGGTCAGTCCGACGTGGGCCAGCTCCGGTTCGGTATAGGTGACCCAGGGCACCGCCCGCTCGTCGACCTTGGCCGGCAGCCGGAACAGCGCGTTTTTCAGCACCACGCCGGCGTGGTAGCCGGCCACGTGGGTGAACTGGAACCCGCCCGCCACGTCGCCCGCGGCAAAGACCTTGCGGTTGCTGGTCCGCAGGCGGCCGTCCACCGTGATGCCGCTGCGGTCATAGACGATGCCGGCCGCCTCCAGATCCAGTCCCTCGACCACCGGCCGGCGGCCGACGGCGAGCAGCAAGGCGTCGCCGGCCAAGACTTCGCGGCCGTCGCCGCCACCCTCGCCACCGCCCTCGCGCTCGATTTCGAGCACCAGCCCGGCCCCGTCCCGCCGCACCGCGCCGGCCCGGGTCCGCTCGTGGAGCTCGACGCCCTCCGCGCGCAGGCTGAGGCGCACCAGCTCGCCCAGCTCTGGATCGTCGTTGGGCAGGATGGTCGCCAACTCGACGATGACGACCTCCGAGCCCAGGCGCCGGAAAGCCTGACCCAGCTCGCAGCCGATGGGCCCGCCGCCGACCACGATCAGCCGGGCCGGCAAGCGATCCAGCGCGAAAACCGTTTCGTTGGTGAGGTAATCGACCTCCGCCAGGCCCGGCAAGGGCGGCACCACCGGCTGCGAGCCGGTCGCGACCACGAAACGCCGCGCCTGGACCCGCGTCCCGCCGGCCTCGACCACCGCCGCGCCGGTAAATTTCGCTTCGGCGCGCAAAACTGCGACCCCAAGGCCCTCGAAGCGCTCGACAGAATCCTGCGGCGCAATGCCGGCGATGACCCCATGCACATGGTCGCGGACCGCCGGGAAATCGACCCGTGGCGGTTCGTAGGTGATGCCGAAGGGCGCGGTCGAGCGGTAGAATGCCGCTGCCTTGGCCGCCGCCAGCAGCGATTTGGAGGGCACGCAGCCGTAATTAAGGCAATCGCCGCCCATCTCGGCGCGCTCGATCAGCACGGTCTTGGCGCCCATCTGGGAGGCGCCCGCCGCCACGGAAAGACCCGCCGAGCCGGCGCCGATCACGCAGATGTCGGCCTGCAGTCTGTCCGCCATGACCTCAGAATTCCCCCCTGAACCCGAAATCTAGCCGTTATCGGCGGCCTTGTCCTTACGAGCTTTCCAGGCCTTGTAGAACACTGGGATGAGCGCCAGAGCCGCCAATCCCAAGATGGGGATCAGAACATGGGGCTCAAAAATCACAGAGACGTCGGGCGTCTCGCCCGCTGCCAGGACTTCGCCCAAGCCGTTGCCGATGCTGGCAAATACGAAGGTGCCGGGAATGATGCCGATCGCCGTCGCGATGACATAGGTCTTCAGCGGCACGCCGAGCAGGGCCGGGACCAGGTTCACCAGCCAAAAGGGGAACAACGGCACCAGGCGCAGCACCAGCAGATAGCTGAGCGCATTGTCCTTGAACCCCCGCTCCATCTTGAGCAGAGCGGGGCCCGCCTTGGCGTGTAGGACGTCGAACAGCGCGTAGCGGGCCGCGAGAAACAGGCAGACGGCCCCCAGGGTCGCACCGATGATCACGCAAATGGCGGCCGCAACGGTGCCGAACAAGAACCCGCCGACGATGGTCAGCAGCAGCCCGCCTGGCACGGAAAAGGCCGTGGCGACAGCGTAGAGGGCGATGAAGATCACCTTGGCCAAGAAACCCAGCGCCGCGACCTCACCGAGCAGCCAATCCTGATGTTCCTGGAGCGCGGCCCAGCTCAGGTAATGGCCGAGATCGAAGGCGAAAAACAACCCGAGCCCGCACAGCAGGACCAGGAGGGGAAGCAACCGCTTGAGGGAGATGCGTTTGGCTGCGCCGTTAACCTGTGGTTCGCTGCTCATGCCGACCCAAGCTGTCCCATCACGAAGACCCGCTCAAAAGTTCGGTTCCGGCAGCGCCCAGACGGCGGCTTGGCTGAGCGCCGGGACCCGGACAGAGGCCGGCGCGAAGGCGTGCTTCGAAACGCTTGGAGATGCTATTTAGGCTGTCGCGCCGCCGCCAGCCAGTCACCAAGTGGTGATGCCGCCGTGACTCTCTGCGTTGGAGCCCAGTCCGAGCGTTGACAGTCTCCATAGCCCCGCTTATACACGCTGCGCAGTTCAAAGCGAGAGAGTTAATGGAGTTTCGGCCGTGAAGCGCACCTACCAACCCAGCGTGCTGGTCCGCAAACGCCGCCATGGGTTTCGCGCCCGCATGGCGACCGTGGGCGGGCGTCGGGCCATTGCGCGGCGTCGCGCCAAGGGGCGCAAGCGGCTGTCCGCCTGAGACGGTGATGCCGGACATCCGGCGGCTCAAGACGCGACGGGAATTCCTGCGGGTCGCGGCCGCGCGCCGCAAGCGGGTCCGCCCGGGCCTGATCGTGCAGGCCGCGCGGCGAAAATCCTCGCCCGCCCGCCCGGCGTCTCCACCTCCGAGGCAGGGGCCGAGCGCCGAGGCATCCGGCACGACGCCAGGTGCCGTTCGCGTGGGCTTCACCGCCAGCCGAAAGGTCGGCAAGGCGGTGGACCGCAACCGCGCTCGCCGGCGGCTGCGCGCCGTGGCGGCCGAGGTGCTGCCGGCGCTCGGCGAGGCGGGCACCGATTATGTGTTGGTGGCGCGCAAGGCGACTTTGGCGCGCCCCTATGAAGATCTGGTCAGGGACTTGCACGAGGCTTTGATCCAACTAGGTAAACATGGGGCGGACAACGGCGGCGCCCCGCGGCCCTGCCGCAAGCCGTCCAGCCGCGGGCGGGCGTCGCCGCAGGGAGATCGCAGATGAATCCGCAAACCAACCCCCTGAGCGCGGCGGCGAGTCTGGCGATCCGGCTCTATCAGCTGTGTGTCTCCCCCTTCCTAGTACCGCGCTGCCGCTATCTTCCGACCTGCTCGGACTATGCGCGGGAGGCACTGGTCGAGCACGGGCCGCTGGTCGGCGGCGGTTTGGCACTGCGGCGCCTCTGCCGCTGCCATCCCTGGGGCGGCAACGGCTACGACCCGGTTCCCGAAGCGCCGCCGAGAGGCCAGGCGGCGACCCCCGTCAACGGCGAGAAAGCCTAAGCGGCGCCCCTGGAAAATTTCAATCTGGGCTCATTCGAAGCGAGCACGACATGGATCAACGCAATCTCATACTCGCGATCGTGCTGTCGCTTGGAATCCTGCTAACCTACGAGCTCTTCATCGGTGGGCCGCAGCGCGAAGCGCTGCTCGAGCAGAGCCAGACCGCCCAGACCGAAGAAACCGGCCAACAGCCGGGTGCCGAGATCCCGGCACCCCCGTCCGGTGAAATCACACCCGGCACTACGGCAGGGGCCGTGGGCGAGGCGGCAGGCGCCCTGAGCCGGGCAGACGCCCTGGCCGAGGAGCCGCGCGTTGCCATCGACAGCCCCACCTTGGCCGGCTCGATCTCCCTCAAGGGCGGCCGTTTCGACGATCTCGTCCTCAAGCGCTACCGTGAAACAATCAAGCCGAACAGCCCCCTGATCGAACTGCTGCTCCCGGTCGGTACGGTCAAGCCCTATTACGCCAATTTCGGCTGGTCCGCGGGGCCCGGGGGGCCGCCGCTGCCCGGCCGCGACAGCCTGTGGCAGGCGGACGCGGACAGCCTCGGCCCCGGAACGCCGGTGACCTTGACTTGGGACAACGGCCAGGGCCTGCGCTTCGAGCGCATCCTGGAGCTCGACGCGAACTACATGTTCACCGTCACCCAGCGGGTGGTGAACGACAGCGACGCGGACGTCCAGCTGTCGCCCTACGGCCTGATTTCGCGCACCGGCACGCCGGAGATCCTGGGCTTCTACATCCTGCACGAAGGCCTGATCGGGGTGTTCAACGAGACCCTCGAAGAGATCGACTACAGCGATGTGGTCGACGACGGGCAGCTCGACTTCGAGACCACCAGCGGCTGGCTCGGCATCACGGACAAGTATTGGCTGACCGCCCTGGTTCCCGACCAAGAGCGCCAGGTCGAGGCGCGCTTCCTACACACCGCGCAGGACGGCCAGGACAAGTACCAGTCGGATTTCCTCTACCAGACCATGACCATAGCCGCCGGCGGCACGGCGACGGTCACCAGCCGGCTCTTCGCCGGCGCCAAGGAGGCGCGGCTGCTCGAGGCCTATCGCGACGAGTTGAGCATTCCGCTGTTCGACCGGGCAGTCGACTTCGGTTGGTTCTGGTTCCTGACCATTCCGTTCTTCCACGCCCTGCACTTCTTCGCCGAATGGCTCGGCAATTTCGGCCTGTCGATCCTGCTGCTGACGGTCCTGATCAAGATCGTCTTCTTCCCGCTCGCCAACAAGTCCTACAAAGCCATGGCGAAAATGCGCAAGGTGCAGCCCGAGATGCTGGAGCTGCGCGAGCGCTACGGCGACGACAAGCAGAAGCTCAATCAGGAAATGATGGCGCTCTACAAGCGCGAGGGCGCCAA
>CALJXB010000446.1 GCA_937974415.1 uncultured Kiloniellales bacterium | reverse complement strand
TGGCGTCGACCGCCTCCGCCCACACCAGAACGTCCATGATCTCCTTGCCGTAGGCGCCGGCGTTCATGCGCAGGGCGCCGCCGACGGTGCCGGGCACGCCGCGCAGGAACTCGAGCCCGCCGATCCCGGCCTTGGCCGCGGCCTTGGCGACATTCACGTCGAGTGCGCCGGCCTCGCAGAGGATCTCCGTGCCGCCTGGATCAATGGGGGCATCGATGGCGCCGAGCGCGCGCCCCAGACGGATCACCACGCCCGGCACGCCGCCGTCGCGCACCAGCAGGTTGGAGCCGACGCCGATGACCGTGACCGGCACCTCGGACGGCTTTTCCGCGAGGAAGGCGAGCAAGTCGTCCCGGTCGGCCGGCCGGAACAGCACCTCGGCGGGTCCGCCGACGCCGAACCAGGTCACCGAGGCAAGCGGCGTGTTCGCCTCGAGACGGCCGCGCACGGCCGGCAGCCGGTCGATCAAAGGCAGTGACGTCATCTTCTGGGCGGCCATCATGATGCCGCTCCCGGCCGTGCGCCGCCGCGCGACGTGCGGGCGGCGAGGGCGCTCTTGAGTTGACCCGGCAAGGCATTGGCCCAGGCGGTAATGCTGCCGGCACCGAGACAGACCACAAGATCGCCCGATTCGGCCAGACCGGCGATCAGGCCGGGCAGTTCCGCAGGGTCGTCGAGGGCGGTGACGTGGCGATGTCCGCGCGAGCGCAGGCCGGCGGCCAGGCTGTCCCGGTCGGCCCCGGCGATGGGCGTCTCCCCGGCGGCGTAGACATCGGCCACGACGACCCGGTCGGCATCGTTGAAGCAGGTGCAGAAGCCGTCGAAGAGGTCCGCGAGGCGGGTATAGCGATGGGGCTGGACGACGGCGATGACCTTGCCGTGGGTGGCCTGGCGGGCGGCCTCCAGGACCGCGGTGATTTCCACCGGGTGATGGGCGTAGTCGTCGATGACGGTGATGCCGCCGGCCTCGCCGGTTCTGGTGAAGCGCCGCTTGACGCCGCCGAAGCCGGCCAGTCCCGCCTTCAGGACGTCGTCGTCGATGCCCATCTCGTTGGCCACGGCGACCGCGGAGACGGCGTTCTGCACGTTGTGCCGCCCGACCATGGGCAGGCTCAGCCCTTCGATGGTGCGCGCGGCGGCGTCCCTGCTTCCCGCGATCTCCACGTCGAAGCGGGCGCCGGTGGGCGCGATGGCGAGGTTGACGGCGCGCACGTCGGCCTGGGGGCTGAAGCCGTAGGTCACGATGCGCCGGTCCTCGATCCGCCCGGTCAGGCTCTGGACCGCCGGATGGTCGAGGCAGAGGACGGCGAAGCCGTAGAAGGGGATGTTCTCCACGAAGGCCTCGAAGGCGTCGTGCAAGGCCTCCTCCGAGCCGTAGAACTCCATGTGCTCGGGGTCGATGTTGGTGACCACCGCCACCGTGGCCGGCAGCTTGACGAAGCTGCCGTCGCTCTCGTCGGCCTCAACCACCATCCAGTCGCCGTCGCCGAGGCGGGCGTTGGTGCCGTAGGCGTTGATGATGCCGCCGTTGATCACCGTGGGGTCGTAGTCGGCGGCCTCCAGCACGGCGGCGATCAGCGAGGTGGTGGTGGTTTTGCCGTGGGTCCCGCCGACCGCCACGGACCACTTGAGGCGCATCAGCTCGCCCAGCATTTCGGCCCGCGGCACCACTGGGATGAAGCGGTCGCGCGCCGCCGTCAGCTCCGGGTTGGTCGCCTTGATCGCCGAGGAGACGACGGCGACCCGGGCCTCGCCCAAATTGTCCGCGCTTTGGCCGATCCGGACTTCGACGCCCATGTCCCGCAGGCGTTGGACATTGGCGTTCTCGGCGGCGTCGCTGCCCTGCACCCGGTAGCCCAGGTTGTGCAGAATCTCGGCGATTCCGGACATGCCGATGCCGCCGATGCCGATGAAGTGCAAGGTTCCGATATCGAAGGGCAGCGCCATCATGCCGCGGCCTCCTTCGGGTTCGCCGGGGGCGCCGGATCCTTCTCCGCTTCGGTGCCGCTCTTACAACTGTGGTCGCCGTTGTCGTTGGCAGTCCCGCAGACCAAGTCCGCGAGGCGGCCGGCGGCGTCGCCGGGCGCCAGCTCGCCGGCACGGCCGGCGGCCGCTTCCAGCCGGGCCGGCGTTCCGAGCAGGGATTCAAGCTGGTCGGCCAGCGCCTCGGGCGTCAAATCGGGTTCGGGTATCAGCCAGCCCGCCTCGAGATCGACCAGCGCCCGGGCGTTGGCTGTCTGGTGGTCGTCGGTGGCGTGGGGGAAGGGCACCAGGACCGCCGGCCGGCGGGCGCTGGCGAGCTCCGCCACGGTCGAGGCGCCGGCCCGGCAGATCACCAGATGGGCCTGGGCCAGACGCGCCGGCATGTCGTCGAAGAAGCCGGCCAGCTCGGCCGTCACGCCGCAGTCCCGGTAGGCGGCCTGAACCTGGTCGAGCTCGCCGCCGGGAACCTGTTGAACGACCCGCAGGCGGGTGCGCATCGCCTCGGGCAGCCGCGCGACGGCGGCCGGCACGGCGCTGTTGAAGACCTTGGCGCCCTGGCTGCCGCCGACCACCAGCAGGTGAATCGCCTCGTTGGCGCTCGGCGCCGGATAGGGCTGCAGGCCCACTAGCTGAATCTCGGGGCGGACCGGGTTGCCGGTCATGCGCGCCTTGGCCTGGTCCGCCGGCTTGAGGCCCGCGACCCGCGCGAAACCGGTGGCGATGAGGTCGGCTCGGCCGGCCAGTAGGCGGTTGGCCCGGCCCATCACGGCGTTCTGCTCGTGCAGGACGACCCGCCGGCCGAGCAGGCTGCCGGCCAGCACCGTTGGCGCCGCGGCGTAGGCGCCGAAGCCGACGACGGCATCGGGATCGATGCGGCGCAGCAGGCCGCGCGCCTGGACCACACCGAGGGCCAGGCTGAGGAGGCCGCGCAGGCGCTTCATCGGGCTGCCGCCGGCGATGCCGCCGGCACTGATGTGGTGGGTTTCCATGTCGGCCAGATCGCCGCCGAAGCCGCCGCCGCGGCGGTCGGTCACCAGCGCCACGGCGACCCCGCGGGCTTGCAGCGCACGGGCCAGCGCCTCGGCCGGGAACATGTGGCCGCCGGTACCGCCGGCGGCGAGCACCGCCTTGCGGACGTCGGGCGCCTGCGTGTTCGTCGTCATGGCTCGCCTCCCGGCCCGACCCGGCGGCGGGTCAGCGCCAATACCATGCCGAGGGTCAGCGCGAGGGCCAGCAGCGACGACCCGCCGTAGCTGATGAACGGCAGGGTCATGCCCTTGGTCGGGATCAGGTGCAGGCTCGAGGCCATGTTGACGAGCGCCTGCAGGCCGACCTGGGTCAGCAGGCCGGCGGTCGCCAGCAGGACGAACAGGCTGTTGTCGTGAAACGCCCGGCTGAAGCCCCTGAGCACCACCAGGGCGAAGAGGGCGACGATCAGGAGGCAGGCCAGGAGGCCGAGTTCCTCGCCGGCGACGGCGAAGATGAAATCGGAATGGGCGTCCGGCAGGTGCCCCTTGACGGTGCCTTCGCCCGGCCCTCGGCCGAACAGGCCGCCGTTCATGAAGGCCTCCATGGAGCGCTGGATCTGGTAGCGGTCGCCGGCGCTGGGGTCGAGGAAGCTGTCGATCCGCTGGGACACGTGGGGCAGGGCGAAATAGGCGCCGGTGAGGCCGGCAGCCGCGCCCACCGCGATCAGCGCCACCCAGAGCATGGGCAAGCCGGCGAGGAAGAACTGCACGCTCCACACCGCTGTGAGGACGAAGGTCTGGCCGACGTCCGGCTGCAGCATGAGAAGCAGAACCGACAGCAGGCCGAGGCCGACGGTGATCCAGGCGCCGGGGAAACTCGGGTCCTTGGCCCCGTGGGCGAACATCCAGGCGCAGACCACCGCGAAGGTCGGCTTGAGGATCTCCGAGGGCTGCAACGAAAACCCGAACAGCACGATCCACCGGGTGGCGCCTTTGATCTCGTCGCCCGCGATGAGGGTCAGCAGGCACAGCAGGACGGCGCCCACGAAGCCGACGACGGCGATCCGCTTGACCCAGCGCGGGGAGAGCAGCGACACCGCGAAGAGGGTCGCAAGCGCCAGCGGCAGCAGCGCCAGGTGGCGCTGGGCCAGGTAGAAGCCGTCCAGGCCGATACGCTGGCCGGCGGCCGGCGAGGCCGCCAGGATCAGGATCACGCCGAAGCCGATCAGGGCCGCGACGGCCGCCAGGGTCCAGCGGTCTACGGTCCACCACCAGTGGCCGAACAGGCTGGTATCGTTGCGGCCGACGTTGATCATTGCAGGCGGCCTCCGGGGCGCGGCACGCCGGGCAGGACATCCTCGTCGCGCTCGCCCGGCAGCGCCGCGACCAAGCCGCGGAAAGCCTCGCCGCGGGCTTCGAAGTCGGCGTATTGGTCGAAAGATGCGGCCGCCGGCGAGAGCAGCACGACGGCACCGGGGTGTCCGTCCGCGAGGGCCTGCCGGCGGGCTGCGCCGAGTGCCGTTGCCAGGTCGTCGCAGCAGGTGGCGGGCACCCGGCCCTCCAGGGCCCTGGCGAAGTCGGCCTCGGCCTCGCCGATCAGGAAGGCGTGGGCGATACGCGGGAACAGCTTCTCGAGGGTCGAGAGGTCGCCGGCCTTGGCCCGGCCGCCGGCGATCCAGTAGATCGGGTCGTAGCAGGCGAGCGCCTTGGCGGCGGCGTCCGCGTTGGTCGCCTTGGAGTCGTTGACGTAGGCGACGCCGTCGACCAGGGCGAGCAACTCCTGGCGGTGGGGCAGGCCGGGATAGCTGCGCAGGCAGGCGGCGATGACCGGCGGCTCGACGCCGGCCGCTTTGCTGGCGGCAAAGGCGGCCGCGGCGTTCTGCCAGTTGTGGCTGCCCGGCAGGCTCGGCAGCTCGCGCAGGTCGATGACCGGGTCCTCGCGGCCGTCGGTGTCGTCGTAGAGGACCCCATCACGGGCGAACACGCCGCCCGCGGCCCGGCCAAGGCCGGAGATCGGCACGACGATCTGCTCGCCGGCGTCGCTCAGCTCGCGGCAGACCCGCTGACAGATCTCGTCGTCGATGCCGACCACCGCCGTGCGCGGCGCGGTCTGGCGGTGGAAGATCAGGCGCTTGGCGGCGATGTAGCCGTCGAGGCCGCCGTGGCGCTCCAGGTGGTCGCGGGAGACGTTGAGCAGGACCGCCACGTCGAAGGTGATGGAGAGGGTCAGCTCGAGCTGGAAGCTCGACATCTCGAGCACGTAGAAGCCGCCCTGGTCGAGCGGCTCGAGCAGTAGGGCCGGCGGGCCCAGATTGCCGCCGACCTGGGCTTCCCGGCCGGCGCTCTCCAGCACATGGCCGATCAGCGCGGTGGTGGTGGACTTGCCGTTGGTGCCGGTCACCCCGATGTAGCTGGCGTTGCGCATGGCCCGGCCCAGCAGTTCGATGTCGCCGATGATCTCGCAGTTGTGCTGGCGGGCGAGGGCGGCGACCGGATGGGGCTCCGGGTGGAGGTGGGGGATGCCGGGCGAGATCACCAGGCTGGTCAGCTCCTGCCAGTTGCAGCCCATGAGGTCGACCAAGGGGATGCCCTCTTTGGCCGCCGCCGTGCGGCGGTCCTCGTTGTCGTCCCAGGCCCAGACCTCGGCGCCGGCCTGCTTGAGCGCCCGGGCGGCGGCGAGCCCGGAGCGGCCGAGGCCGAGCACGGCGACGGGCAGGCCGGAGAAGTAGAAAAGATCGATCACCGCCGCCCTCTCACCGCAGTTTCAAGGTGGAGAGGCCGGCGAGCGCCAGGATCGAGGCGATGATCCAGAAGCGGATCACGATGGTGGGCTCGGCCCAGCCTTTTTTCTCGAAGTGATGGTGCAGCGGCGCCATGCGGAACACGCGGCGACCGGTCAGCTTGAAGGAGGCGACCTGCACGATCACCGAAACCGCCTCCAGCACGAAGAGGCCGCCGATGATGGCGAGCACCAGCTCGTGCTTGGTGATGATCGAGATGCCGCCCAGCGCCCCGCCGCAAGAGAGCGAACCCGTGTCGCCCATGAAGACCATGGCCGGCGGCGCATTGAACCAGAGGAAGCCGAGGCTGGCGCCGATCAGCGCGCCGCAGAACACTGCGAGCTCCCCGGTGCCGGCCACGTAGTGGATCTGCAGGTAGTTGGCGTAGACCGAGTTGCCCACCAGATAGGCGATCAGCGCGAAGCAGCCGGCCGCGATCATCACCGGCACGATGGCGAGGCCATCCAGCCCGTCGGTCAGGTTGACGGCGTTGGACGAGCCGACCAGCACCAGGACGGCGAAGACGACGAAGAGGAACCAGCCCAGGTTCACCATCACGTTCTTGAGGAAGGGGATCGCCAGATGGGTTTCGATCCCCGGCGGGCTCAACTGCACTAGCCAGAGGACGGCGACCGTGCCGATGACGAACTGGGCCAGCAGCTTGAAGCGGCTCGGCAGGCCTTTCGAGCTGCGCCGCGTCAGCTTGAGGATGTCGTCGGCGAAGCCGATGGTGCCGAAGCCGATGGTGATGTAGAGGATCGCCCAGACGAAGCCGTTGGTGAGGTCCGCCCACAGCAACGTCGAAGTGCACAGCGCCAGCAAAATCAAAAAGCCGCCCATGGTCGGCGTTCCGGCCTTGCTGATCAGATGGGATTCCGGGCCGTCGGCGCGGATCGGTTGACCCTCGCCCTGCTTGCGCTTGAGCCAGCGGATGATGGGGGGGCCTACCAGAAACGAGATGACCAGCGCCGTTACCACCGCGCCGCCGCTGCGGAAGGTGAGATACCGGAACAGATTGAAAAAGATGAAGTCGTCGGCCAAAGGGGGCAGCAGGTTGAACAGCATGCGGGCCTGTCACTCCCCGTTGGCCGCGCGCGGCGGGTCGGTTTCGATGGATTTCAGCGCCTCGACCACAAAGCCCATGCGGCTGCCGGCCGAGCCCTTGACCAGGACCGCATCGCCGGGCGTAAGCGCGCCGCTCACCAGCGGCGCCAGGGCGCCGGAGTCCGTGGTATGCCCGCCCTTCATGACCTTGGGCAGCGCTTCGTGCAGCGCCGCCATGGCCGGGCCGCAGGTGAACACCAGATCGATCTTCTGAGCCACGAGGGACCCGGCCAGGCGGGCGTGGCGGGCCTCGGCCTCGTCACCCAGCTCGAGCATGTCGCCGAGCACGGCAATGCGGCGCGCGCCCTCGGAAACCGGCGCCTGGGCGAGGACCTGAAAGGCGGCGCGCATGGATGTGGGGTTGGCGTTGTAGCTGTCGTCGATCAGCAGGAAGCTGCCGCCCGGCAGGTCCGGCGTGAAGCGTTGGCCCCGCCCCTTCAGGGGTTCCAGCCGGCCGAGCGCCTCGGCGGCCGTGTCGAGGTCCGCGCCGACGGCCGCGACGGCGGCCAGGACCGCGAGGGAATTGGCCACCCAGTGGGATCCGGGCAGTGACAACCTGTAGTCGAGCTCCGTGCCGAGCACCTTGGCCCGCACCCGGCTTTCGCTCGGCCCCAAGGCCACCTCGAGCGCCCGGACCTCGGCCTCCGGATGCCGGCCAAAGCCGACGATGTCCTCGACGCCGGCGGCCACGGCGCGTTCGCGCAGCAGATGGAAGAGGGCATGATCGCGGTTGAGCACGGCGGCGCCGCCTTCGATCACCCCTTCGAAGATCTCCGCCTTGGCCTCGGCGATCTCGGTTACCGAGGAGAAGAAGGCGATGTGGGCCGGCTCCACGTTGGTGATCACCGCGATGCGCGGGCGCACCAGCGCCGAGAGCTGGGCGATCTCGCCGGGATGGTTCATGCCCATCTCGAATACGCCGTAGACGGCGTCCCGGGCCATGCGGGCAAGCGACAGGGGCACGCCCCAGTGATTGTTGAGGCTGCCCAGGTTCGCCGCCGTCGGCGCCTGGGCCGCGAGGCATGCCCGCAGGGCTTCCTTGGTGCCGGTCTTGCCGACGCTGCCGGTGATGCCGAGGAAATTCGCGCGGCTGCGGTTGCGGGCCACGGTGCCGAGGGCCCAGAGGCTCTTGAGGGTGTCGCCGACCCTGAGCAGCGGCTTGTCGGCGGGCAGGTCGGCGGGCAGGTCTTCGGAGGCCTTGTGGATCATGGCCGCTGCGGCGCCGGCGGCAAAGGCGGCGGCCAGGTAGTCGTGGCCGTCGAATTTGGGGCCCTTGAGGGCGACGAAAAGGTCGCCCGGCTCGAGCGTGCGGGTGTCGATCGACACCCCGCTGGCCGTCCAGTCTCCCGTCGTCGTGCCGTTGGTGGCGGCGGCGGCGTCGGCCGCGGTCCAAAGCACCGGTGCCTTCTGGCTCTCTTTGGTCATCCGGCATCCTCCGCCAACACCTCGAGCGCGGCGCGGGCGACCTGGCGGTCGTCGAACGGCAGCACCCGGCCGGCGACGATCTGGCCCGGCTCGTGGCCCTTGCCGGCGATCACCAGGACGTCGCCCTCGCGCAGGCCGACGACGGCGCGCGCGATAGCTTCGCCGCGGTCTCCGACCTCCGAGGCGCCGGGCGCGGCGGCGAGGATCTCCTGGCGGATCGCTGCCGGCTCCTCGCCGCGGGGGTTGTCGTCGGTGACGATGGCCTCGTCGGCCAGCTCGCTGGCGATGGCGCCCATCTGCGGCCGCTTGCCCGGGTCGCGGTCGCCGCCGCAGCCGAACACCACGACGAGTCGCTTGCGGGCATGCGGTCGGGCCGCCTTCAGCGCCGTCGCCAGAGCGTCCGGCGTGTGGGCGTAGTCCACATAGACATCGCCGCCCAGGGGCGTGCGGCCGACATGCTCCATGCGCCCGGCGACGCCACGCAGGCCGGCCAGCGCGCCGACGGCGGCGTCTTTGTCGCAGTCCGTGGCGATCGCGAGGCCCAAGGCGGCGAGGACATTGTGGGCCTGGAAGGCGCCCGCCAGGGGCAGCGACGCCTCGCAGCGATTGCCGCAGAGGTCGAAGGTCATGGCGAGGCCTTCCGGTGTTGGCTCGAGCTCGCGCAGCACCAAGTTGCGGCCGCCCCAGCCGTAGGTCATGACGCGCAAGCCGCGCGCCCGCGCAACCTCTTCCAATTCCAAGTGGGCCGGGTCGTCGGCATTGAGCACGGCGGTGCCTTTGCTCTCCACCAGCTCGGCGAAGAGGCGGCGCTTGGCGTTGAAATAGCTGTCCATCTCGCCGTGGTAGTCGAGATGGTCGCGCGACAGGTTGGTGAATGCGGCGGCGGCGACGCGCACGCCGTCGAGGCGAAACTGATCGAGGCCGTGGCTCGAGGCTTCCATCGCCAGGCGCTCGACGCCGTCCTCGGCCAGCGCCGCCAGGCAGGCGTGCAGCTCGACCGGGTCCGGCGTGGTCAGCGAGGAGGGCGCTGCCTCGTGGTCCGGGATCAGCCCGAGTGTGCCCAGGCTGGCGGCCTTGAGGCCGGCGTGCCGCCAAATCTGGCGGGTGAAATCGGCCACCGATGTCTTGCCGTTGGTGCCGGTCACGGCGGCGACCAGCTCGGGCTGGGCGTTGTAGAAGCGCGCGGCCAGGATCGCCAGGCGACGGCGCGGATTGTCGTCTTCCACCAGGGCGACCGGGTGGCCGTAGGACTTGAGGGCGGTCCCTTTGGGGGCGAGGACCACGACGGCGCCCTTGGATACGGCCTCGTCGATGAATTCGCGGCCGTCGCTCTGGGTGCCGGGCAGAGCCGCAAAGAGATAGCCGGGGCCGACCTTACGGCTGTCCGCCGTGAGCCCCGTCACCTCGACCGCTTCCGCCAAGGACACCACCGTCATCTCGTCGTTCGCCTCCCCCGTTAGCTCACTGAGCAGCAAGAACGAATCTCCCGGCCTTGGCCGGGATCAGCAATTCGTCCACTCCGGCTAATTCCTCTGCCGGTCGGGGCCGAATGCCTACCAACGGCCCGATGCGCTCCACCACGCGCCCCACCAGGGGGGCGGCGACCCATCCGCCGGTGGCATAGCCCAGGGTGCTCTCGTTGCCCTTGGGCTCGTCGATCATGGCGAGCACCACGTAGCGCGGATCGTCCATCGGAAAGGCGCCGACGAAGGTCGCCATGCGGGCGTCGTTGGCATAGCGCCGTCCGACCAGCTTGTCGGCCGTTCCGGTCTTGCCGCCGACCATATAGCCCGGGGCGTTGGCCTTGCGCCCGGTGCCGTATTGCACCACCAAGCGCATCAGCCAGGACATGGCGCGCGAGGTCTCCTCGGAGATCACACGCTGCTCGTAGAGCGGTTCCGCGCTGGTCGCCTTGAGGAGGGTGACCGGCCTCAACAGGCCGCCGTTGACCATGGCGCCGACCGCCCGGGCGACCTGCAGCGGACTGACCGCCAGGCCATGGCCATAGGCGATGGTCATGGTGTTGATCTCGCGCCACGGCGAGGGAAGCATGGGCTGGCCGATCTCCGGCAGCTCGACCGGCGCGGGACGGGTCAGGCCGATACGGCTGAGAAAGTCCTGCTGCGCCTTGGTGCCGGCGTCCATGGCCATGTGGACGGTGCCGATGTTGCTCGAATAGATGAAGATCTCCGGGATCGACAGCCAGCGGTTCTTCGGCTTGTAGTCGCGGATCACGTAGCGTGCCGCCTTGATGGGCTTGCGGACGTCATAGCCGTCGTTGAGGTCGACGATGCCCTCGTCGAGCGCCATGGCGGTGGTGAAGATCTTGAATACCGAGCCCATCTCGTAGACGCCGAGGGTGGCGCGGTTGAAGCGGGCCTCGGACGGCGCGACGCCGGGCCGGTCCGGATCGAAGGTCGGCAGCGAGACCAGGGCGACGATCTCGCCCGAGTCCACGTCGAGCACCAGCCCGACGCCGCCGATGGCCCGGAACTCGGCGATGGTGCGGGCCACCTCCTCGGCCAGGATATGCTGGATCCTGACGTCGAGGCTGAGCTCGAGCGGCTGATCCTGGCTGCGCAGCTGAGTATCGAACGCGCGCTCCAGGCCTGCCAGGCCGTTGCCGTCGACGTCGGTGAAACCCACGGTCTGGACGGCGAGCGCGCCCAGGGGATAGACCCGGTCCAGCTCGCGCTGGAAGTCCAGGCCGGGCAGTCCCAGGCGATTGACCTCGTACTGCTGGCGCGGCGTCAGGTTGCGCTTCAGCCAGACGAAGCTGCGGTCGAGGCTGAGCTTGGCGCTCAGCTCGCGCGCCGACAGCTCCGGCAGAACGCCGGCCAGCGCCGCGGCGGTCTCCTGGACGTCCATGACCAGTCGCGGATTGGCGTAGAGCGACTGGGTCGGCAGCGTGCTGGCGAGCACCACGCCGTTGCGGTCGACGATGTCGGCGCGGCCGGTATTGAAGGGCTGGGCCGTCTCGCCGCGCGCCACCCGCGGCTCGTTGCCGTCGCGCAGCAGGCCTAACTCGACGAGCCGCAGGCCGATCGCCAAAAACGCCAGGGCGAACACCAAGCCGGTGACCAGCAGGCGCGTCCTGCCGGTCTCGAGCGCCAGCTTGCCGACGCCGTCCAGCTTGATGGGTTTCGGCGGGTTCAATGTCGGCGGGCCCGGCGACGGCCGGGCCCCGGGAATTCCGCGGCGGTGCTGCAGCCCGGGAGGCCCTTGGTTCATTCACCCGGCCTCACGCTGACCAAAGTGGCTTTGGCGGCCAATCCCTGCCCCTCCGCTTTGGGGAGCCCAGGAACGTCGTCGTCCCCGGGCTCCAGGCGCTGCGGCAGGTCTTTGATGCTGACCACATGGTCAGCAGACAGGGGGGCCAGCGCCAAAAAGCGTTCGGCGAGCAAGGAAATACGCTCTGGCCGGTTGAGATAGCTCCATTCCGCCTCCAGGACGTGGATGGCTTCCTGTTGCTTCAGAATGGTCTGCTG
>CALJXB010000445.1 GCA_937974415.1 uncultured Kiloniellales bacterium | reverse complement strand
CTCGACGTATTTGCCCTCGGACCAGGCATAGCGGCCCTCCTTGACCGGAAGGTCGACCTGGTAGACGCGTATTGCCGCGATCTTCATGGCATCCTCGCTGTTCGTATGGGTTTACCTGACGGCGCTCAGAAACTTGCGCGTGCGCTCGCTCTGGGGATCGAGGATGACCTGGCTCGGTGGGCCGATCTCCTCGATGACGCCCTCGTGGAAGTATGCCACCCGGTCCGAGACGTCGCGCGCGAAGCCGATCTCGTGGGTCACCAGGATCATGGTCATGCCCTCGTCGCTCAACATGCGCAAGGCGTCGAGCACCTCGCCGACGAGCTCGGGGTCGAGCGCCGAGGTGACCTCGTCGAACAGCATGTAGTTGGGCCCCATGGCGAGCGCCCGGGCGATCGCCAGGCGCTGCTGCTGGCCGCCCGACAGCTTGTTGGGATAGACCTCCAACTTGTCGCCCAAACCGACATGATCAAGCTTCTTGCTGGCGATCTCGCGGGCCTCGTCCTTGGATTTCTTGAGGACGATGCGCGGCGCCAACGCAACGTTCTCGAGGGTCGTCAGGTGAGGGAAGGAGTTATATTGCTGAAACACCATTCCAAGCCCTGTGCGCAGCTTGTTGACATTGGTTTCCTTGGCATGGACGTCGGTACCGTCGACCAGGATCTGGCCGCTTTGAATCGGCTCCAGCCCATTGATGCAATAGAGCAGGGTCGATTTGCCCGAGCCGCTGGCGCCGATCACGCTGATCACCTCGCCGTTCGAGACGTCGAGGGTGACGCCCTTGAGGACTTGCAGGTCCCCGAACGCCTTGTGAACGTCCTTCACTTCGATCATTGCTGCCACCTGCGCTCGAGCCGCGCCGTCGCCCGGGAGATGGGGAACGACAGGGCGAAGTAGAACAGGCCCACGACCGTCAGAATCACGAACGGCTCCTGGGTCCGGGTAATCAGGATCTGCGAGGCGCGTAACAGCTCGACATAGCCGAGCACCGAGACCAGCGCGGAATCCTTGAGGACGCCGAGCGCCACCCCGGCCCAGGCCGGCAGGACCGCGCGCAGGCCGATCGGCCAGACGATGTAGCGCATGTCCTGCCAATAGGTCAGACCGAGCGAGCGGCCCGCGCGCCGGGTGGTGACCGGGACCGCCTCGATGCCACCGCGGGCGACCGCCGCCACCAGGGCGCTGGTGTAAAGGACCAGCACGAAGGTGCCGGCGGCGAAGGGGTTGAGCGGAAACCCGATGATCGGAAAGAAGTTGAAGAAGAGGATCAGTTGGATGATGAGCGGAATGCTGCGGAAGGCATCCAGGAACAGGCCCAGGGTGGCCGCGCCGGCCCAACGGCTGACCGACAGCAGCCAGCCGAAGATGCAGCCCAAGACCGTCCCGATCGAGATCGACACAACCGAAATCAGCAGCGTCCGCCCGGCCGCCTCGGCGAGGAAGCTCAGGTCGGACAGGCCGAAGCTGGTGAAGAACTGGGAGGCTTGCGCAAACTCGAACATCAGCCCTCATTCCCTCACTTTCGGCCCTCAGTAGCGAAACAGGCGCCAGCTCAGCACCCGCGAGCCTGCGAGGATGAACTTCACGATCACGTAGTAGATCACCGCGGTGACCAGGAAATACTCGAAGATGCGGAAGGTCTTGGAGGCCAGGAACTGGGTCTCGCCGGTCAACTCCCGGAAGCCGACCAGCATGCCGAGCGAGCTCATCAGCACCGACCACACCATCTGATTGGTCATGGGGTGATAGACGATGCGCAGGACCTGGGGGATGACGATCCGCAAGTACGCTTGGGCGTAGGTCATGCCGAGCGAGCGGGCTGCCTTGACCTGGGTGTCCGGCACCGCCTGGAAGCCGCCGCGGAAGTTCTCCGCCAGATAGCCGGCGTTGTTGAACGAGAGGGCGCAGAGGCAGATCCAGAAGGGGCTCAGGTGGATGCCGAAGGCGCCCAGGCCGAAGCCGAAGAAGAAGAGCTGCAGTAGGGCCGGGGTGTTGCGGGCGATCTCGACCCAGGAGGTTGCGAACCAGGAGATCGACCGGCGGCCCGACATGCGGATCATGGCCAGCGCAAGGCCCAGGACGATGCCGACCAGCATGGCCTCGACGGCCACTTCCAAGGTCAGCAGGCCGGCCTCAAGCAGGTCGGGCAGATTCCGGAACACCGGACGCCAGTGAAAGGTGTACTCCATGCCTCACCCGTGGCGCGGGGAGTTCGCTCCCGCCCCGGAGGTCGAGGGGACGGGAGCGACTGTCACATTAGTAGTAAACGCCTGGAATGCGAAGCTCGGGCGCCTCGCCGCCGACGAACTGGTCCCACAGCTCTTGATAGCGGCCGGAGCGGACCTGTTGGGTGATGAAGAGATTGAGGTAGTTCAGCCAGCCGAAATCCTGGCGCGGCCCGACAACCGAGGTGTAGTCGGTGGTCCACGGCATGCGCGGGCCGGGGATCACGGTGTCGTACTTCTCCGAGATCGGCTTGACCGCGGTGTTGGTGGTGATGCCGGCGTCGACCTTGCCTTGCGCCACCGCCAGGAACACCTCGTTCTCGCTCTGATAGCCCTGATAGAGATCGACCACGCCCCATTCCTCGGCGATCTTCAGGTATTCCTGCTCCGGCACGGTGCCGACCGCGGCGGCGACTTTCTTGCCCTTCATGTCCTCGAAGGTCTCGATGCCGGAATCCTTACCGACGACCGCCTGGGCATAGTAGATCGCGTAAGGGATAGTGAAGCCGACC
This sequence comes from uncultured Kiloniellales bacterium, assembly GCA_937974415.1. Lineage (GTDB taxonomy): Bacteria > Pseudomonadota > Alphaproteobacteria > Kiloniellales > JAKSDN01 > CALJXB01. The sequence goes on along the minus strand of CALJXB010000445.1, from coordinate 8,436 downwards.
GTCTTGGCGCGCTCCAGCGAGTCGGAGGTGCCGCCGAAGACCACGTCGGCGCGATTGCTGACGATCACCGGCAGGCGCTCGGCCCAGGTGACCGGCAAGAGCTCGTGATCGACGTCCAGGGCCTTGGCCAGGTCCTTGCAATACTCGACGTCGAAGCCGGCCGGTTCGTTGTTCTCATCGTAGAAACCGATCGGCGGGAAATCCAGAACCACTGCGCAGCGCACCACGCCCGCATTGATCACGTCGTCCAGCTTGTCGGCCTGTGCCGTGCCGAGCGCCGCCGCGGCCACCAAGCCGGCCAAGGTTGCCGCCGCCACCAGGCGTTTTCCGAGGTCCATCTCGTCCTCCCTGTTTTAGCTTTGATTGAGCTTTATCATCGCGCACCGCCGGACCCACGGCAGCCCACCATGCGGCTCGGATGCTAACTGAAATACAAACTGTAGACAAGTTGTCTTATGAGATCATAATCCGATAGCACGGCGATCGGCAGACCGACGAGGAGGCACGCCATGCGCTGGTCCAAGACTCTGACCCTTGTCGAAGCCCATGCGGAGGGCGAAGTGGGCCGGGTGGTGACCGGCGGCGTCATCGACCTGCCGGGGCGCACCATGGCCGACAAGATGGCCCATCTGAACCAGGTCGACGACAGCCTGCGCCGCTTCTGCGTCTTCGAGCCGCGCGGCTCCGCCGCCATGAGCACCAATCTGATCCTGCCGCCGTCCCGCGAAGACGCCGATGTCGGCCTGATCATCCTCCAGGGCGACAAGGCCCACGCCATGTCGGGCTCCAACTGCATCTGCGTGGTGACCGTGCTGCTGGAGACCGGCCGCCTTCCCATGGCGGAGCCGGAGACCCTGGTGCGGCTCGACACCCCGGCCGGCCTGGTGACGGCGACGGCGGCCTGCCGCGACGGCAAGTGCGAGCGGGTCGCCCTCGACATGGTGCCGAGCTTCGTCGAGGCGCTCGATGTGGCGGTCGAGGTGCCGGGGCTCGGGAGTGTGCGCGCCGACATCGCCTTCGGCGGCGTCTATTTCGCCCTGGTCGAGGCCGCGTCCCTGGGTCTGGAGATCGCCCCGGCGGCGGCGCGGCACCTGGTCGACGCGGGCTGCCGCATTCACCGGGCGCTCAAGGACGCACTCAACCCGCGCCACCCGGCCGAGCGGGCGGTCGGCGGCCTCGCCTACGTCATGTTCGTCGACCGCAGGGCCGACGGCGAACTGGTCGGGGCCAACGTGATGCCGCCGGGGCGCATCGACCGCTCGCCCTGCGGCACCGGCAATGCGGCCCGCCTGGCGGTGCGCCATGCCCGGGGCGAGGCGGCGCCGGGCGAGCGCCTTACCGCGCGCTCGATCATCGACAGCGCCTTCGAGCTGACTTTCAAGGCCGAGACCGAGATCGCCGGCCGCCCGGCGGTGCTGGCCCAAGTCTCCGGCCGCGGCTGGATCCACGGCCTCCACCAGATCGGCCTCGACCCCTCGGACCCCTACCCCGATGGCTATCTTCTGTCAGACTGCTGGGGCGAGGCTTTCGACCTCATCCACTGACCCTGCCGACGCTGCGGCGATAGGGGGCCACGACGGCGAAGAGGGCAGGGGGCGGTTCCGGAGGGCTTGCATGCAAATCGGCGGATATGGCTAGGTACCTCCGCTGGCCGGCCGCTAGCAAGCGAGAGACGAACCTCGACGGAGCCATGAGAGAGAGCGAGCAAAAGCATGCCCTCGCCCGCATCGCCGGGCGCTACGCGGATGGCGGGCTCAGCCGACGCGAATTCGTCCGGTTCTGCGGGCGCCTCGGGCTGGGCCTCAGCGCGGCGGCCATGACGGGGCTGGGCTCGCCACGGCCCTGGCAGGGGTTGGTTCGCCCGGCCCGGGCGCAAACGGAGTCCTCCCAGACGCTGAACACCTGGCTGCGCGAGGTCGGCGGCGGCTACCGCGGCGAGACCGTGCGCCTGGTATCCGAGACCACGGCCCCCAGCGTGGTTATCAAGACCCTGGCCGAACGGGAATTCACGCCCCTCACCGGGATCGAGGTCGACATCGAGCTGCTGCCGCTCGAGCGGGTGCTGCAGAGGATCAGCCTCGACGTGGCCGACCGCTCGGCGCGCTACGACCTCTACTACCTGGATCAGTCCTGGATCGCGCGCTTCGCCGACGACACCGTCGACCCGAGGGAGAAGTACCTGGGCGTGCCGGAACTGGCCATGCCGGACTACGACTGGGACGACTTCCTGCCGGCGCTGGTCGATGGCATCTCCCGATATCGCGGCAAGATGGTCGGCATTCCCTTCGATATCCCCCTCTTCATCATGTTTTACCGGCGCGATCTGTTCGAGGCGTTGGGCCTTTCCGTGCCCACGACCATGGACGACTACATGGCGACCGTGCAGGCGATCCAGGCGGCCAAGGCGCCCGCGATCTACGGCACCACCGGGCAAATGAAAGCCGGCCACTACAGCCTCAACTGCGAGTGGACCGCCTGGCTGTGGGCGCACGGCGGCAGCATCTTCGATGCCGATGGCGCCTTTACCGGCGGCGACGAGCCGGGCTTGCAAGGGCTCGACTACATGCTTCGGCTGCGCGACAGCATGCCGCCTTACGTCGAGAGCTGGACCTGGGACGGCCAGAGCCAATCGCTGCTGCAGGGCCTGGCCGGCATGACCTTGACCTGGGGCGAGATCTTTCCCGCGACCGACGATCCGAGCCAGTCGCTGGTTCCCGGCCTGATGGCGGCAGCACCCCCGCCGCGGGCCAAGGCCTTGCGGCCGCCGTCCGAATGCGGCTTCGGAGAGATTCCGAACATCGGGCATCAGGGCGGCAGCGCGCTGGCCCTGTCGCGCTATTCGGAGCGTGAGAACGCGGCTTGGATCTTCCTGCAGTGGGCCACCAGCCGGGAGGTCCAAACCCAGGCCTCGCTCTTGGGCGGCGGCGCAAGCCCGATGCGCGCCTCAGTGTTCGACGATCCGCGGATCAAGGCGGCGGCCAGGGTTCAGGCCGGCACGACCCGGCACTTCGAGGCGGTGCGGACGACGATCGAGACTGCCATGGGGTCGGAGCCGGATCTGCCCCCCTGGCCGGAGATTTCCAACAACGTGATACCGAGGGAACTGGGGCGACTCCTGTCGGGCGAGCACCGGAGCCCGGAAGCCGCCATGGCCGCGATCAAGGGTGAGGCCGATGCGCTCGCCGCGCCCTACAGAATCTGAGCCAGCCGTGCCTCGGCCGGGTGGGCCCCCGAGCGGCCGTCGGCGCGCGGGCATCGGCGGCAAGCTCATTCTGGCCTTCGGCGCCGTCGCCGGCCTGACGATTCTCGCCAGCGCCGTCACTTGGATTCTGTTCGGCAACGTTCGCGACAATCTCACGATCATCGCCGAGGACAATCTGCCGGAAATCGTCGCATCGTTCCGGCTCGCTGAAGAGAGCGCGCGGCTTTCGGCCGCCATACCTCGCATGGTAGTCGCCCGGTCCGAAGCCGACTTGGCCGGCCACGCCGAGCGCTTGCAAGAGCGGCTCGATGCAATCCAGTCGTTCACCAAGCACCACCGCGCCCATGGCGGCGACCCGGAGGCCCTCGTCCAAGACTTCGCGAGAATTGGCCGGGAGGTCCGCTCCCACATCGCCCGCCTGGAGGCCGTCGTCCGCGACAACATCTCGACCAACCGGATGCGCGAGTCGAGCCTGTTGTCGCTGTTCTCGGATCACGACGCCTTCATCGAGACCGTGGACCCCATCATTGCCGCCGCCCGCGATTCGATGATCGCCGCCACCCGGCGGAGCGTTGCCGAGGGCACTGCGCGGATCGGCTTCCTGATCGACGACAGCTTCGAGGGCTTGCGGGCCATCCTGGAGCTCGAGGCCAGGATCAGCCAAATCGTCGCGGTCCTGCATCAAGTCGCAGCGACAGAGGATTTGGCGCTGGTGCATGACCGCCGCTTCGCCGTCGTCGCGCCGATCGCCGATATCCATATTGCGCTGCGGCAGGTGCCCGAGTCCGAAGACGTCGCACAGCTGAAGCGAGCCATCGAGGCAATCCTTGCCCACGCCATTGGCGACAATAATTTCTTCGCGCTTCGCCAGGCGATACTCACGGCCGGCGACGAAGACAGGGCGGCGCACCTCGAGCGACTGAGCGCCAAGGTCGAGAGCCTGGACCGAGTGCAGGCGTCCTTCATCACACTGAGCGGCCGCGTCATCGAAGCGGTTGACGCCGGGGTCCTGGAAGCCGCCGCAAGCGCCTCTCGGGAAGGCCAGCAGATCGTCGCCGGCACCCGCGAGGGCACTAGACAGCTGGAGACCGTGCTCCTGCTCCACTCCGATACCAACCAGCTTTTCAGCCTGTTGAGCGAGGTCTCATCGGCCGTCTTCCTCGACGATATCGAAATTCAGGAGCACCGCTTTGGCGCCCTGGCCCGGAGTATCGAAGGTCGTTTGGTAACCTACGAAGAGGGCCGTGACGAGCCGGGCGTGCGCGCGGCGGTCGATCGCATCCTATCTTATGGCCGAGGTCGGAACTCCATCTTCGCGCTGCGGGCCCGCGAACTCGCCGGACGCGACGAGGCCGATGTTTTGTTGCAGGAGAGCCAGGCACTCGCCAGCGAACTCAGCGTCAGGGCGCAAGGTCTCGTCGAGGGTGCGGAAGCCTCCGCGAGGCGCGCGGCCGATAGCACGAGGGGCGCCCTCGGCCGCGGCGAGCTCTTCCTGCTCGGCGTTGCGGGACTCAGCCTGGTCGCGGTGTTGTTGATTGCCTGGTTTACCGTCCACCGCGGCATCGTCCGCCGCCTGACCGGACTCTCGTCGACCATGCTGGCGATCGCCGAAGGAGACCTCGACGCGGAAATTGTCGCCACGACAGGCGATGACGAGATCACCGATATGGGCAAGGCTCTGGCGATCTTCCGCGACAATGCGCGCAAGCGTCGAGAGGCCGAACAGGCCTTGCGGGAAAGCGAGCAGCGGCTCCGCTCGATCCTCGCCATCAGCCCCATCGGGGTGGCGATTGCGCGGAATGAGGATGCGACTTTGATTTATGCCAACCAACGCATGGCCGAACAGTTCGGGCGAAGCGAGGGCGAGCTCGTGGGCTTGCGTGCCGGCGAGCTTTACGTCAATCCGGACGACCGCAAGCCCTTGCTCGAACGGCTCGACCGCGAAGGCTTCGTAAAGGACGCCGAGGTGCTCACCAAGCGCGCTGACGGCGGGGAATTTTGGTCGCTTCTTTCGTTCTTCCCGATCGAATATTCGGGAGAACCCGCCCGGCTCGGCTGGTTCTACGACATCACCAACCGCAAGCGGGCCGAGGAAGAGCTGCGCCAGGCCAAAGAGCGCGCCGAGGCGGCCCTGGCCGACTTGAGGTCTGCGCAGGAACGCCTCGTCCAAGCCGAGAAGCTGGCATCCCTCGGTCAACTGACCGCCGGCATCGCACACGAAATCAAGAACCCGCTCAACTTCGTGAACAACTTCGCCGACCTTTCCGTGGAGCTGATCGGGGAGTTGCGCGAACAGCTGGACGCCCACAAGGCGAGCGTCGGCCCCGAAGCGCGCGAAGAAATCGACGCGATCTTCAGCGATCTCGAGTTGAACCTGACGAAGATCAACGAGCACGGCAAACGGGCGGACGGCATTGTCCGGGGCATGTTGGAACATTCCCGGGAGTCCTCCGAAGAAACCCAGTCGATCAGCGTTAACAGCCTGCTGGAGGAGTTCGCCAATCTTGCCTACCACGGCATGCGTGCTCAGGCCGCGGGATTCAACGTCACGATCGAACGTGACTACGAGAAGGGCCTGGCGCCGATCACCGCGATTCCACAAGACCTCGGCCGGGTCTTCCTCAACATCATCTCAAACGCCTTTCAGGCCACCTATCAGAAGCAGCGCGAAGACGGGACGGGCTACGAGCCGATCGTCCGGCTTTCCACGCGCGGCGTCCCCGACGGCGTCGAGGTCCGCATCCGTGACAATGGCCCCGGCATACCCAAGGACGTGCTCGACAGGATCTTCCAGCCCTTCTTCACCACCAAGCCGGCCGGCGAGGGGACGGGACTCGGCCTTTCCATATCTTTCGATATAGTGGTCCAGAAGCACGGCGGCCGCCTGGCGGCGAGCAGCACGCAGGGCGAGGGCACAGAGTTCGTCGTGGAGCTGCCGAGGGATCGGGCCCCGGTCACACAAGGCACGGCTCGGGGCGCAGCCCGAGGCGCGGCGGAGCGACGGAGGATATGACGGCAATGGCGCATCAAGGCCATACTCGCAACCCAGCGGGCGGAGCTTAGCCCATGACGGCACGAATTCTGGCCGTAGACGACGAGCCCGACCTCGAAATCCTCTTGCGTCAGAAGTTCCGGCGCCAGATCCGAGAGGGCCGCTTCGAGTTCGACTTCGCCAACGACGGATTGGAGGCCATCGAACGGCTCGAGGCGCGCGACGAAACCGACATCGTCCTCACCGATATCAACATGCCGCGCCTGGACGGCTTGGGCCTGCTGATGAAGATCCACGAGCTCAAACCGCTCACCAAGTCGATCATCGTCTCGGCCTATGGCGACATGGCCAATATACGGACGGCGATGAACCGTGGCGCCTTCGACTTCGTCACCAAACCGATCGACTTCCAGGATCTCGAGACGACGCTGGAAAAGACCCTCGAAGAAGTGCACCGAAGCAGAGAGACACTTCAGGCCATCAAGGAGAACAACATCCTGAAGATGTACGTCGACGACAACGTCATCAACTTCATGACCAAGCACGAATTCGAGCACAGGCTGCTGGTCAACGAGTCGGTGGAGGCCGCCGTGATGTTCATTGATCTCTGCGACTTCACGGCGATCGCCGAGAGCCAGCCAGCGGACGTGGTGGTCCGCATCCTCAATCGCCTGTTCGACCTCATAGTGCAGGAGGTCATGGAGCAAGACGGCACCGTCGACAAGTTCATCGGAGACGGCGTCATGACAACCTTCCACGGCCGGCACCATATCGACCGGGCCTTGGACACGGCGATTGCGGTGCGGCAGAAGCTCAACGCCTGGGCGGACAGCCGGGAAGCGGGGGAATCCTGGCCCATGCGGGTCTCGATCGGTGTCAATTGCGGCGACGTGGTGCGCGGCAACATCGGCTCCGAATCTCTGGCGCGCCTCGACTTCACGGTGGTCGGTGACGTGGTCAACACCGCCGCCCGCTACCAGGGCGCGGCGGCGGCGAACCAAATCCTGATCGGCGAGGACGTCTACGAACGGATCAAGCAGTCCTTCCAATGTGAGCGTATCGGGCCGATCACCTTGAAGAACAAGGCCGAGCCGGCCGTCGTCTACAACGTCGTCGGTTAGGGCCGACCTGCGGGGCGGGCCCAAGGTCCCGCCGCGGGGGCGCCTCGCCCGCTCGCCCCTCGGCACGGGAACCGCATCGGCCGTATCAGGGCGCCGGCGAAGCGGCTATACTGGCCCTCACGTCTCTGCCCAGTCGCATTGCCCAGAGTTCGCGCCGGGAGGTCCTGAGCCATGCTGAATCCGACATCCATCATCGCCGGCCACTTCGGCGACCATCTGTCGGGCCTTTATCTCCAGTACTTCTCCCACCGCTGTCCCGAGTACGCGAGCTACATCGGCGGCGCGGCGCGGCTGGTCCTGGAGCGCCTCGGCAACTCCAACGCGCTCTACCACAACGTCGAGCACACCATGATGGTGACCCTGGTGGGCCAGCAGATCATCCGGGGGCGCCTGCTCAGCGAAGCGCTCACCCCGGCGGACTGGTTGCACTATACCTGTGCGCTGCTGGTCCACGACATCGGCTATGTGCGCGGCGCCTGCAAGGATGACGGCGACAAGGACGTGGTGATCGACGAGAGCGGTCGCCGGGTGACGCCGCCCAGGGGCGCCTCGGACGCCTTCCTGGCGCCCTATCACATCGAGCGCGGCAAGATCTACGCGCGCGAACGCTTCGCCGATTCGGACTACGTGGACGAGGAGCGCATCGTGCGCTCCATCGAGCTGACGCGCTTCCCGGTCCCGGATGACGACGACTACCGCGAGACCGCGTCGGAGGCGGCCCTGGTGCGCGCCGCCGACCTGATCGGCCAGATGGCCGATCCCTTCTACCACCGCAAGATCAACGCGCTTTACTACGAGTTCCTCGAGACCGGCCTAGCGCAGACTCTGGGCTATCAGAGCCCCGCCGATCTTTTCGAGAAGTACCCCGAATTCTTCTGGGAGAGCGTCCAGCCCTATATCGAACCGGCGATCCGCTATCTCGAGTTGACCACCGAAGGCAAGCAGTGGGTCGCCAACCTCTACAACAACGTCTTCCAGGTCGAGCACAGGACGTCGTGCATCGGGCCCTTCCCGGGCGACTAGGGCATTGTCCACTCACGTGGGATCGCACCAGCCCGCTTCCCCTCTATGTTGCCGGCCCACCTCCCCACCCGACCACCCCTAGCGTACGATGCCGTGGG
>CALJXB010000444.1 GCA_937974415.1 uncultured Kiloniellales bacterium | reverse complement strand
CATGGGCCTGGGCAACGTGTGGTTCGGCGACGGCGACATGGCCGGCGCCGAGGTCGCCTTCCGGCAGGCCATCGAGACGGAGCCGGAACGGGCCGAGGCGTGGAATAACCTGGCCTACGTCCTGGCCGCCAAGGGCCGGCGGGGCGACGCGGTGGCGGCGGCCCGCGAAGCGGTCCGGCTCGCCCCTGGAGACGAGTCGCCCTATCTCGAAACCCTGCAGGACGTCTCGGGCAGCTGAGTTACTCCAGCTGAATCCCTGCCGCTCTGCAGGGCTTGCCGGCCCGGCTTATCCTGTCCAAGATCCCCTTTCTTCGGAGCGTGACGCGGGGGGCATCTTGGTGGCCGAATCCTTGGACAGACAGGCCTTCGAGGCGGTGCTGCGGCCGCCGTCCCAGGCCGAATCCCTGCCGCCTTGGTGCTACACCAGCCAGGACTTTCTCGAGGTCGAGCGGGCGCGCGTCTTCCGCTCGGCCTGGGCCTCGCTCGGCCGGGCCGACCGGCTGGCTGGGGCCGGCGACTACGCCGCTCTCGACCTGGCCGGGGTACCGCTCCTGCTGCTGCGCGACAAGGCGGGCGCGCTGCGCGCCTTCGCCAATTCCTGCCGGCACCGGGGCACCAAGCTGCTCGAGGGCAGCGGCCACTGCCGGACGGTGACCTGCCCGTTCCACGGCTGGGTCTACGGCCTCGACGGGGCCCTGGTCCACGCGCCTGCCATGGAGCGGGCGGCGGGCTTCGAGCCGGGCGACTACGGCCTCGTGCCCTTGCGCCTGGAAGAGCGCGACGGCTTCGCCTTCGTGAACCTGGACGGCGCGGCACCGGCAGTCGACGCTTGGCTCGGCGACTTCGCCCGGTTTCACGAACCCTGGCGGCTCGGCGAGATGGCGAGCGCCCGGCGCCGGGAGTTCGAGGTGGCCTGCAACTGGAAGCTCTTCTTGGAGGTCTTCAACGAGTACTACCATTTGAAGATCGTGCATCCGCGCTCGATCGGCGGCATCTATCACGAGCCGGACGAACCGGAAGAGCTCGACGGCCAGTTCGTCACCCAGTTCGGCAGTCACGACGACAGCAGCGGCCTGCTCGAGGCCGACCGCGCCAAGGCCTTTCCAACGATCGCCGGCCTCGAGGGCCGCAACCGTATTGGTACCCGCTACAGCTGGGTGTTTCCCAATCTGACCTTCGCCGCCTCCAGCGAGGCCATCTGGGTCTACGAGGTGAGCCCGCTGGCGCCCGACCGGACCTGGGTCGGCATGACCTGCGCCTTTCCGTCCGCGACCTTCGAGCTCGACGACTTCGCCGAGCGCTCCGCCGCCTATTTCCAGCGCCTCGACGTCGCCATCGCCGAGGACATCGCGGTCCTGGAGCAGCAGCAGGCGGGCCTCGCCTCGCCGCTCGCCCGGCCCGGCCGCTTCTCGCACCTGGAGCCCAACGTCGCGCGCTTCGAGCGCTGGCTCGCCGAGCGATGCCTGGTGGAGGGCTGAGGCCCATGCTACGGACTGTGGCGTTAGGTGGTCACGGCCCATGGTGAACCTGGCCCATTACGCCGAGATCAAGGCCTTGCTCGACGAGGTGACGGCCGTGGCCGGCCGGCTTTCGCCCAACGAGCGGGAGCTCTTCCACACCCTGGCGGCGCGCTACGAGGAGCCGGTGACCGGCACCTTCGACGACAAGACCTGTCTCGAGGTGATGCTGCGCAACGTAGAGCTTCGCAAGGGCTATGGCATGAAAGCGAGCGAGGCGACCCGCCGGTTGGACCTTCCTCGCAAATCCGACGAGACGGAAGACTGACGCCAGCCCCGGCCCCGGGCTCAGTCCTCGGCCCTGCCCTGCCGCGCGGTCGTGAAGCCGCAGCGGCGGCACTCCACCGTCTCAACCCGGCCGCCGGGACCGAATCCTATGGTGACCTCGACGAGCCGATAGTCGTGCACGCCGAGCCAGCAGAGCAGACGGCCGAGCCAGCCGGGGACGTTGCTTTGGTCCGTCGCCGGCACCCTCGGGGCCCCTGTTGCAATTTGCCGTAGCCCGGCATATTAACCGAAATCGAAAGGTGGTGCAGATGAAGCGATTCGTTCGATGGCTCGGCGGCGCCGGGCTGATGCTGGCAGCGGCGGCTCTCGTGGCCGGCTGCGTCAAATCGTCCGAGGAAGAGAAGCTGATCGAGTTCCTCGAAGGCAACGCCAACGAGGCCACTTTCCTGGTCGGGGTCAATGCCGACCCGAATAAGGCCGCCAAGGCCCACTGCGGTCTCTACGGCAAGGTGGCGGTGCTGCGCGACGTGGACACGGCCGGCTCTGCTTGGGAGAACTGGACCACCGGCTCGAGCCCCTATCTCTACCACTTCGATTGTCTCTGATCGCGGTGCCGTTCGCGCCTTAAAGGCTGGGCCAAAAAACGCCGGCAAAGGGTGCCGGCGGGTCGCTTCAGCTCTCGATTGGACGAGATTCCGTTCGCCTATCGGCGGATGGCCAGATTGGCGATTGGAGCATTCGGGTCGGGTGTCACGCGGCCGGTCTCGGCCAACTTGGGCGCCGCCCCGCTCATGGCTTTCAGGACATACTCGATCGTCGAACTGTAATCGAGCAGCCGCACTTTCATGATGTGCCCGCCGGAGTCGTACCACAGCTCCCGATTGGTGTCGCCCGATATGCGGTAGGCGAAGGCGTCGATCGATTGATTGATCAGGCTGATTTTGTCGACCCCGACGAAATCGACTGAGATTTCATAGGTCTCGTCTTCCATCGGCGACAGGAAGGAGGTGTACTTGAACAAATCTTCGTGCCACAGGGCGAGCAGCTTTATCGTGGGCTCGAACCTTTCCGTCCGCCCGTTGACCACGCGGGTGTAACCCTCCGGGTCGCGCGTGATGGCGATTTCGTAGACATCGCCATTCTTGTTGGTATAGGCGGTCATTGCTTCAAGCTCGCCGTCGCGCCAGGTTTCGTGGCGCAGATGCTCCATCTCGTAGAGGGTGAGGGGACCGAAGCCCACCGCCAGGTTGGTTTCCGCCGTGACCTTGATATTGCCCTCATCGGGCGAGATCGTCACCCGGTGGGTGCCGATGGCTTCGCCGTCACGCAGAACCGTATAGGTATATTCCGTGAGATGGCCGCCCTGGGCAGCGCATGGCAATAGGACGAGTGCCACCGCTCCGCAGAGAGCCGCCGTCCACTCGGACATTGCTGCGCAGGCTCCCCCCGAAGCGCGCCCGATCAAACTACTCACCAACGGTCGTAGTCCCCCTTCCGTTTGGTTAATTACAGTCTAATGACCTCAGCGCGGGCTGGCAAGCTACTGTTATTCCATCTCAATACGCCTCGCGACCCGGTGGGCCGCCGAGATAGCCGTGCGCGCCGGCCGGCTCCCGACCGCTCGGGGGCCAGGCGCCGGCCTTGCTCGGCTGGCGGCCGACCGGCGTTCAGGGAGGTAAAAAAGTGGCTGGAAAATCAAAGAGTAAGGCGCCAGGTCGGGTGCTGATCGTGGGCGCCGGCATCATCGGCGCCTCGAACGCCCATCACCTGGCGCGGCGC
>CALJXB010000443.1 GCA_937974415.1 uncultured Kiloniellales bacterium | reverse complement strand
CTGGAAGCGGCCCTGCAGGCCGCCTACGGGGTGGCCAAGCGGGTGCGCAGCGAAACCCCGATCGGCGAGATGCCGATCTCAATCGCGGCGGCGGCGGTTCAGTTAGCCAAGCGTATTCACGGTAATTTGGCGGACTCCACGATTCTCTTGTTGGGCCTGGGCGAAATGGGTGAGCTTCTTGGCGGCGAGCTTCGCTCGGCCGGTGCCGGACGATTGCTCATCGTCCACGAGTCGGAGAAGCGGGCCGAGGTGGCGGCCCATCGCCTGGGCTGCAACTTCCGGCCGATCGCGGAGCAGCCGGAGGCCTTGGCGGAAGCCGACGTGATCATCGCGGCGTCGGGCACCGGGCGACGCGCGATCGGTGTGGGCGAGGCCGAGCAGGCACTCAAGCAACGCCGGCGCCGTCCCATATTCTTCGTCGATGCCGCGGTGCCGGGCGATGTGGATCCGGCGGTTGGCGATCTGGACGGTGCGTTCCTCTATGATCTGGCCGATCTTGAGAGGGCCGCACTCGAGGGCCGCGCGAGCCGGCAGGCGACGCTGGAGGCCGCGCGCAAGATACTCGAGGAGGAATTGACCGCTTTCCTGCGGTCCCGAGCGGAGCGCGACGCGGTTCCGGCCGTCGTAGCGTTGAGGCGGCATTTCGAAGGGCTGCGCGAAAGCGTGCTGCGGGAGCCCGGCATCGACGCGGCGGAAGCGACCCGGCGCCTCATCAACCGGCTCTTGCACCGGCCGAGCGAAGCCTTGCGCAGGGCCGCGGCCGACGGGGCAGAGGACCGCGAGGCCCTGGAGCGGAGCGTGGAGACGCTGTTCGATCCGACCGGCCGGCGGCGCAGCGTGGAACCGGAGGAGGAGGAGACGTGAACCTGGACGACAAGCTCGACCGGGTGGTGGCGCACTACGAGGAGCTGCAGGGCCTGCTGGCCAGCCACCAGGATCCGGCGTCGGAGAACTACGCGCGGCTCATGAAGGAGTACGCCGATCTTTCGCCCGTAGTCGAGCAGATCGAAGCCGTGCGGCAGGCCGAAAGCGAGCTGGCCGGCCTGAGCGAGCTGTTGGAAGACCCGGATCAGGACCCCGATATGCACGCCTTGGCCGAGGAGGAATTCGGCCAGGTCAAGGAGCGCCTGCCGGCGCTCGAGCACGAGCTCAGGGTCTTGCTGCTGCCGAAGGATGCGGCCGATGACCGCAACGTGATCCTGGAAGTGCGGGCGGGCACCGGCGGCGAGGAAGCCGGGCTGTTCGCCGCCGATCTATTCCGCATGTACCAGCGTTACGCCGAGCTCAGGGGCTGGCGCTTCGAGCCCATCAGCCTCTCCGAAACCGGGATCGGCGCATACAAGGAGGCCAGCGCGGCGATCTCCGGCAAGGGGGTCTTCGCCCGGCTCAAGTTCGAGTCCGGGGTTCACAGGGTGCAGCGCGTGCCGGTCACCGAATCCGGCGGACGGATTCACACCTCGGCGGCCACCGTGGCCGTCCTCGCGGAGCCCGAGGAGGTGGACGTCGCGGTGGAGGACAAGGACTTGCGCATCGACACCTACCGCTCACAGGGCGCTGGCGGTCAGCACGTCAACACCACCGATAGCGCGGTCAGGATCACCCATCTTCCGAGCGGCATCGTTGTGACCTGTCAGGACGAGAAATCGCAGCACAAGAACCGGGCCAAGGCCATGAAGGTCCTGCGCGCGCGCCTCTACGACGCCGAGCGCCAGGCCCAGGAAGACGCCCGCGCCGAAAACCGGCGCGTCCAGGTCGGCAGCGGCGACCGTTCGGAGCGGATCCGCACCTACAACTTTCCGCAAGGCCGCGTCACCGACCATCGCATCAATCTGCCCCTCCACAAGCTGGACCGGGTTTTGGCCGGCGATGCGCTCGACGAGGTGCTCGACTCCCTGATCGCCGAGGACGAGGCGGTGCGGCTCGCTGAGGACGTAGAGGGCGATGGCGCAAACGGCGGCTAATCCATCAGGGGCAAGCGCCGGCGAAGGCGTGCTGGAGGATGTTCTTCGGCGAGCTCAGGCCCGCCTCGGCGAGGCCGGCGTCGAAGCGCCGCGCCGCGACGCCCGGCTGCTTCTTGCGGAGGTCCTGGACCTGAGTCCGGGGGCCTTGCTGACGGCCGGCGAGCGCGGCCTCACATCGGCCGAGCTTCAAGCTTTTGACGTGATGATTGCGCGCCGCTGCGGCCGGGAGCCGGTCTCCCGTATCCTCGGCCGGCGCGAGTTTTGGAGCCTCGATTTGGAGATCACACAGGCCACGCTGGATCCGCGCCCCGACAGCGAGACCCTGGTAGAGGCCATTCTCGAGCGGGTCACCGATTCGAAAGGGCCGCGCCGGGTGCTCGATCTCGGCACGGGGAGCGCAAACCTCTTGCTGGCGGTCCTGTCGGCCCTGCCCGGCGCTTATGGGCTAGGGCTCGACCGGGACACCGACGCGCTTGCCGCTGCCGCGCGCAATGCCCGTCGTCTTGGCCTGGCAAAGCGGGCCGCCTTTCTGGCGAGCGACTGGGGCGCTGCCGTGGCCGGGTTCTGGGACGTGATCCTCTGCAATCCGCCCTACGTCCGAGCGGGCGAAATCGACGATCTGGCACCGGAGGTCGCCCGATTCGAGCCCCGCGGCGCTCTCGACGGGGGCGCGGACGGCCTCGCGGCCTATCGCCGAGTCGTTCCCGAGGTCGCGCGCCTGCTGGCGCCGGACGGGCTGGCGGCAGTGGAGCTTGGCTCCGGACAGGCTTGCGACGTTATGGATATGGCCCGCATTGCGGGTCTGGAGTCCTGCGCCTGCCTGCGGGATTTGGCGGGAATCCAACGCTGCCTGCTGCTTGGTCATCCAGGGCCATCGCCGGAGGAATCGCAGAGCTGAAAAAAAGTAGTTGGAATACCAGGCCGTTGTGACTAACTTGGAGGCGAAGAGCGGAAGCTCTCACGCCCAATTCGGGTGTTCCACGATCTCCAAGATAGTGTTCGTGGCCAAAGGCTAGCAAAGGGCGCCAATGAGGCGGCTCAGGGTTTGCAGCCGAAATCTTGTCCATTTGTGAAGATAGTGACACATGAGACAGCAGCCTAGTGGACGGCGCCCGCGCGGGCGGTCGAATCGCAAGCAATACGTACCGCATAGATCACAGAATTACGACAGCCACGGCCCGGACGTTCGGGTGCGCGGCAACGCCATGCAGGTCTATGAGAAGTACGTGAACCTGGCGCGCGACGCGTTTTCCTCGGGGGATCGCATCGCCGCCGAGAGTTACCAACAGTATGCGGAGCATTACTACCGCATCATCAACGACACGACCGATCCGCAGCGCCCGGCGCCGCAGACTGCAGGTGCCGCGGGCTCTGAGCGTGCTGGCGCGGAACCGGCGGAGGGCGAACAGGGGTCTCCCGAGGGTGGCGGGCGCGAGCGCCAGAAGTCTAAGCGCGATCCCTATCCGATGGACGCCGAGCAGCCGTTCGTGGATGGTGCCGCAAAGTCCGGTTCATCGACGCCAGCCGCCCCTGCGGCAGCCGAAGGCAACGGTCAAGCGCCCGAGGCCGAGTCGGCAAGCGTACCGGCAAGCGACTCGGACGGCGAGCCGCCAACCGATGGCGATGCAACGAAAGCTGCGCCGGCGGAAGTAGCCAAGGCCAAGCCGCGTGGCCGTGGCCGGCCCCGAACCCGTGCGAAGGCGAGCAACGGCGCGTCTGCCAAAGGCGATGCCGACGGGTCCGTCGAACAGGCTTCCGACGAGCCCGGCAAGGCCGGCGAACAAAGCGGCTAACCCCTGTCCGAGCGCTGAACCGGCCCAGGGGGCTGCGCCGGCTTCGCGCCCCCGATTAGCCCTCGACTAGCCGGGCGCCGCCAGGCTGTCACCCTTGGCGAGCTCTCCGCCCTCGGCGACGGCAGCGTAGACTCCCATGCGGCCGTGCCCGAAACCGGCCTGGAGGGCACGCGGAATGTTGAGGTCGCGCTCCCCCGACTCCGGGTCCACGTTGGTCGCCGCGCAGCGCCCGATCGGCGCTTCCACGTTCAGGCGTAAGTCTCCGAGCATAATCGAGTCGCCGACCCAGGCGAACTCCTCCCAGGGCCGGGCGCCGTCGATGTAGATGTTGCCGCGAAACCGTAAGGGGTGGACCGGGCGCCGCACGACCCGCTCGAGATCGCGTACGCTCGCCAGGTTGATGATCGAGACCTGCTTTTCCGGGATGTCGGTGAACATGTGCCCCTCGGCCTCCAACAGCTTCGGGGCGCCGCGTGCCGAGCCGGCCAGATAGCTGGAAAAGAATTCGGCAATGAGCGTCCGTCCGACCAGGTCCGTCGGGTCGGCCGAAACCACCGGCTTGCCCGCCCGTTCGATGGTCAGTTTGCCTTCCTCGGGATCGAAGGAGGCGCGCAGCATTGCCAGCCTTTCGTCGCGCATCAACATGAAGAAGCTGGTCTTGGGCAGCCACTTCGGCGCCTCCCGGTCGAACTGCGTGGACCCGTGGGCGATGGCGAAGCGTCGGTCGTGCGGCAGGCCTTGGCCGGGCGCGAGGTCCACGCGCTCGAGGGATTCGGCGTTGAGCCCCTTGACCGGATAGCGACAGATGTCGACGACGGAGATCGTCATGCTTCGTTCACTTGCAGCTGATCGGAAGGCCCTATAACAACGGGATTCCTTCAACCATGGCAATGACATGGCTGGCACGGTCTTTTTTGAGCAACCCCTTGTGTCCTTTTTGCCACAGCCCCATATCAAGAGTGGCAGGGGGCAAATGCCACATGCCGGCGACCGTGGGCCGCTAAATTTGGACGCGGGCGTCTTTTCCAAGGCATCATCGATCGCGTGCTGCCCATGACGCGGGCGCGGACGAGGAGGGCTAGAAAGCTATGGATTTCGAGAAGTACACCGAGCGTTCGCGCGGCTTCGTTCAGGCCGCCCAAAGCCTGGCCTTACGCGAAGGCCACCAGCGCTTCACCCCCGAACATCTTCTGAAGGTCCTGCTGGACGACAAGGAAGGCCTGGCGGCCAACCTGATCCGCGCAGCCGGCGGCGACCCGGCGCGGGCCCTGGCCGGCGTTAACGCCGAGTTGGCCAAGCAGCCCAAGGTCGAAGGCAGCGGCGCGGGCCAGCTCTATATCGCGCCGGAAACGGCCCGGCTGTTCGAGCAGGCGGAGTCTATTGCCGATAAGGCCGGCGACAGCTACGTCACCGCCGAGCGGCTTTTATTGGCCCTGGCGCTTGCCAACGGCACCCCGTCGGCGCGGGTTCTCGCCGATGCCAAGCTCACGCCCCAGAAGCTGAACGAGGCGGTCAACGACCTGCGCAAAGGCCGCACCGCAGACAGCCCCAGCGCCGAACAGGGCTACGACGCCCTCAAAAAGTATGCCCGCGACCTGACCGCGGTGGCGCGGGAGGGTAAACTCGACCCGGTGATCGGGCGGGACGAGGAAATTCGCCGCACCGTCCAGGTGCTGGCCCGCCGCACCAAAAACAATCCGGTTCTGATCGGCGAGCCCGGCGTCGGCAAGACCGCGATCGTCGAGGGCCTGGCCCAGCGCATCGTCAACGGCGACGTGCCGGAGACCCTGCGCGACAAGCGCCTGATGGCGCTCGATCTCGGCGCCATGATCGCCGGCGCCAAGTTTCGCGGCGAGTTCGAAGAGCGCCTCAAGGCGGTGCTGCAGGAAATCGCAGCGGCCGAAGGCGAAATCGTGGTTTTCATCGACGAGCTGCATACCCTGGTCGGCGCCGGCAAGGCCGAAGGCGCCATGGATGCCTCCAACATGCTGAAGCCGGCGCTTGCGCGCGGCGACCTGCACTGCGTCGGGGCGACCACGCTCGACGAGTACCGCAAGCACGTCGAGAAGGACGCGGCGCTGGCGCGGCGCTTCCAGCCGGTC
>CALJXB010000442.1 GCA_937974415.1 uncultured Kiloniellales bacterium | reverse complement strand
CGCGTTTGCCGTCGTGGAGGTGGCGCTCTTCGGCTTCCTCGGCAACCTGGTCGACTTTTTTGCCGCGGCGGACCGGGAGACCTTCTGGTCCGATCACTTCTGGTGGATGACCGGCGTCGGCCTACTGATCCTGGTTGGCTTACCGCTCGTCGAGCTGTTCCACGAGGTGCTGACCAACCAGGGCATCATGGGCACGTTTCCCATGCGCATCCGCTGGCTCGCACACCGCTACGTGCTGCGCCAGTCCATGACCTTCTTTCAGGACGATTTCGCCGGCCGGGTCGCGACCAAAATCATGCAGACGGCCATGGCGGCGAAAGAGGTGGTGGCGCTCACCACCGAGGTCTTCGTCTACGTGACGGTCTATTTCGTGAGCGCGCTGGTGCTGTTTGCCCAGAGCGATTGGCGCATCATGGCGCCGCTCGCTCTCTGGTTCGTCGCCTATGTGGCGACCATGCGGTTCTTCATTCCAAGGATGCGGCGGGTGTCCAAGGAACAGGCCGACGCGCGTTCCGACGTCACGGGACGGATCGTCGATTCCTACACCAACATCCAGACCGTGAAGCTGTTCGCCCACGCGGCGCGCGAAGAAGGCTACGCCAGGGAGTCCATGACCCCCTTCATGGACACGGTGCACCGGCAAAATCGGCTGGTCACTTGGCTTAATTTCGTTCTCGAGTCGCTGAACGGCCTGTTGCTGTTCTCCGTCGGCGTGATTGGGATCTGGCTGTGGACCGAGAACGCCGTGACCGCCGGGGCGGTCGCGCTCGCCGTCGGGCTGATCTTGCGGCTCAGGGGCATGGCCCACTGGATCATGTGGGAGCTCGCCTCCCTTTTCGAGAACATCGGAACGGTCCAGGACGGGCTCGAGACCATCGCCCGCGAGCACGGCTTGGTCGACCGACCGGCGGCGCGGCCGTTAGTCGTTACTCAAGGCGGCATCGCTTTCGAGCATGTGAGTTTTCACTACGGCAAGGACGGCGGCGTCCTCGACGACCTGTCGCTCGCCATCGCGCCGGGCGATAAGATCGGCCTGGTCGGGCCCTCGGGCGCCGGCAAGTCGACGGTGGTGAACCTGCTCCTGCGGTTCTACGACACCGAGGCCGGCCGGATCCTGATCGACGGCCAGGACGTTGCCGGCGTCACGCAAGAAAGCCTGCGTGCCCAGATCGGCCTGGTGTCCCAGGACACCTCCCTGCTGCACCGCTCGGTGCGGGACAATATCCGCTATGGCCGCCCGGATGCCGACGACGGGGCGATCCTCGCGGCCGTGAAGGCGGCGAAAGCGGACGCATTCCTGCCCGACCTGGTCGACCGGTACGGGCGATCGGGCCTGGACGCCCACGTCGGCGAGCGCGGCGTGAAGCTGTCGGGCGGCCAGCGCCAGCGGGTCGCCATCGCCCGGGTGATCCTGAAGGACTCGCCGATCCTGGTCTTGGACGAGGCGACCTCGGCGCTCGATTCCGAGGTCGAGGCGGCAATCCGGGATTCCCTGACCGAGCTCATGGCCGGCAAGACCGTCATCGCCATCGCCCACCGGCTCTCGACCATCGCCGCCATGGACCGTCTGATCGTGATGGACCGCGGCCGCATCGTCGAGCAGGGCACCCACGACGAGCTGCTGGCAGCCGGCGGCCTCTATGCCAGGCTCTGGGCGCGCCAGTCCGGCGGCTTCCTGGACGCGGGAAGCGGCGCCAAGGGGCAGGTCGGCCTAGCGGCGGCGGCGCCGGAACTTGTCGCATCGCCCTAGGTGTACAAACTTAGATCCGAGCTGCCAGACACTGTCAGATCTCGATGGCATCGAAATGGCCGGTGGCGTTCCTATTAGACCGGCCCTTTAAGTCCGGTCTTGGATCTCAAAGCAGACCAAATCGATAGCCGACGTCTACAGCCGCTATTAGCCAACAACGGTCATTGTGGGCCGTTGGTTAGAGGCCGCCCATAGCAACAGCGTGTCCGGGTGCTGAGCCTCTCCATTCCGGCCTAACGGAAGGAAGCTGGAGCCTCCGTGCTCACTTGGCCGCACTCCCGACAGTCGAGACTTGCGGTCGTCTCCTTCGTGTTTGTTTTGGTCGTCATCCTTTTGGCAAACCAAACGGCTTCGATTTGCCCTGCTTTCCCATCAAGACTCTGTCGAGAGCATGGGATGTGCACAACCGAGGCCTAAAGCATGAAGAAGTCGATTTGGATCTTTTCCGCGATTGTTGCGCCCTTGATTCTGACTGGTTGCGTGAGCGCGCAGCAGCACGCCGACGCAGTGCGCGACCAGAAGGACAAAATTACCGTCGGCAACGTTCAGCGCGAGGTTCGCACAGGGATGAGCGGCGCCGAGGTCGTTGCCGCTCTCGGTTCGCCGAATGTCGTCACCACCGACGAGAAACGACGTGAGGTCTGGGTTTACGACAAAATTGCTACCGAGGCACGTTACTCCCGGAGTTCGGGCGGCTTAGCTGCGCTTTTGCTCGGCGGCGTGCTGACCGGCGATGTGCTATTCGGCGGGGCCGGCGGTGGGTCAACAAAGTATGCCACCGGAGCGAACTCGACCAGTCAGCGGACTCTCACGGTGGTCATCTATTATGACGACGCCAATCGTGTCCGCGATTTCGCTTATCACACCTCCAGTTTCTAAGCACTGAACACCGCAATGCTGGCGGCCCGCAAAGCAGTTGTCGTTGTGCTAGCCTTGGGTTTAGGGGTGGCAGGCTGTTCCCAGTCCCCGCCTAAACATCCGCTCCAGCTCAGTTCGGAAAGCCTCGAGCAAAGACGGCTGCAGACCCGCTATTTCGACACCCCCGATGAACTTCGCCTGCTCACGTCAGTGAGCGCGGTGCTCCAGGATTTAGGCTTCACCATCGACGACAGCGAAACCGGCTTCGGTCTCGTTGTTGGGTCCAAGCAGAGAGACGCCAGCGAAGTCGGCCAGATCGTCGTGGCAATCCTGGTGGTCGCACTCACGGGCGCCTGGATGCCAACAGATGACAAGCAGCTTATGCGGGCATCCGTCGTGACAAGGCCGATCGGCGACAGAGGAGAACGGACCGCGGTCCGGGTCACTTTTCAAAGGATCGTGTGGAACACCGAAGGCCGTGTAACGCATGCCGAAAGTATGGCGGACCCGGCCTTCTATCGCGAGTTTTTCGCCAGCTTGTCCAAGGCCGTCTTCCTGCAGGCGCATACGATATGAGGAAGATCCCGACAGCCCTTTGCGCAACCTGCGTGCTGATTCTCGGGACGGCCACGACCGGCTGCCAGTCGAGTCTTACCGCCACAGAAATGCTCGCGCCCAAACAGGCCCAGGTCGCGATGCGCAGCGCTCAAACGCGCGCCTTCGACACGACTGATCGCTCCAGGGTTATGCGAACGGTCATCGCCACCCTGCAGGATCTCGAATTCGTTATCGATCAGGGCGATGAGACCCTGAGCCTCGTGGGCGCAACCAAGCTCGACAACTACAATCTGCGCATGACGGTGACAGCCAGGCCGCGCGGTGACACGCAAACGCTCGTGCGAGCGAACGCCTCCCTGAACCGCATGATGGTAGGCAATTCTGGGTTCTATCAGCACTTCTTCGCATCGCTCGAACACGGGCTGTTCCTGGCAGCGCATGGAGTCGATTGAGCTGAGGAGAGGCAGATGGAAGCCCCGACGCCACAGCAGTTATGCGGTTCGACAGCCGGCGCATCGTCAAACGGAAGCGTCGCCGAAAGCCGGAAGGGCTATCCGCGAGGAGGCGTGGGACTCATGAAACGGTTGGTCGGAACCCTAATTCTGTGGGGTTATGTGTTGGTTGCAGTGGTGGCTTGCCAGACCGATGCGCGCCAACAGCTGATGGCGACGAGCGGCGGTCAGGTCGAGCTGCGAAGTATTCAAACCCGGGCTTTCGACACGACCGACCGTGTCAAGACGCTCACTACGGTCATTGCCACTCTTCAGGACTTGGAGTTTCTGATCGACAGAGCGGACGCATCGCTTGGCGTGGTAACGGCCACCAAGACTAAGGGGCTGGCGCAACTGCGTATGAGCGTCACGATTCATCCGCGCGGCAGCGACCAAACCCTGGTTCGGGCCAGCGGTCAGTTCAAATTGGAGTCGGTTGACGATCCGGAGTTCTATCAACAGTTCTTTGCCGCGCTCGGACGATCCATGTTTCTGACCGCCCATGACGTTGCCGCCCCCGCAGGAGTCTCCGTTGCGCCGAGTGAAGCGCACGGCGAAGGGCCGATTTCTGCCTCCGCGACGAGTTCGCACTCTTCCTTCTACACGACAACGGTTTCCGCAAAGACCGCGACAAGCCCCAACCCTCCGCCTTTCGATGGTGTTTGGTTGTTGGAGATAGGTCTAGCAAACGGGGGTGGCGATAAGGATCGGATTCGAGCCGTGGTGACCAATGGCAGGTTCTCGACTCAATTCACAACGTCTGGTTGGAGAGGCCGTCTAGGAGGCGAGATCAACGAATTTGGTATACTGTCGGCCAAAGGCACAGTGAATAGAAATAACATTTGGTATAGTAAGGGCGCGCTCGCATTCGAAGCCCGCTTCGACGGCGGCGGATTCCGGAAGGTCGTCGATAGTAAAGCGCGTGTATCCGAGTCCTTCGAGATCTCCATGACTAGATAGTGGATCGGGTCACGACCGCATGTTTCCGCTAACCGGATGTAGGCGGGGCACTCCATAGCGATGCCACTAAAGACTGCTTTGGGTCACTTTCGGTCCTAACCGACGGCGTGCGGAAATGTCCGCATTGCGATACAGAAGCGGACTTTGCGTATCAGCGAATTAACTTGAGCTGCATGGTTTGAAGAAATCTGACAATGTCCGTCAGATCGAATGGCGATTTATACACCTTAGGTCAACCGGCCACCCGTTTCGCGGTCCCAATCGAGCACGCCCGCAGGCTCCGTGCCGGCGGGGTCGCCGCTCAGCGGCGCGGTTTAGGCCGCCGCCGTTTCCGGCGCGCTTTCGAGCGTCTTGAGGAGGCGGATCTCGGACCAGTCCTCGGCCGCCTTGTTCAAGTGCCAGGCGTTGCGGGCGAGGAACACGGGCGTGCCGTCGTGGTCGTCGGCGATGGACGCCGGGTTCTTGTCGATGAACTTCTTCAGCATCCGGGGGTCGTCGGCCTCGAGCCAGCGGGCGGTATGGAGCTCGACCGGGCTGAACCGCACCCCGACGTCGTATTCGGTGCGGATGCGGTCGGCCATGACGTCGAACTGCAGCGCGCCGAGCACGCCGACGATCCAGTTCGACCCGAGCCGGGTCCGGAACACCCGGGCGACGCCTTCCTCCGCGAGTTGCGTGAGGGCCCGCCCGAGATGCTTAGCCCGCATGGGATCGAGCGGCATGACCGAGCGCAGCAGCTCCGGCGCGAAGCTCGGGACACCGGCGAATTGGATCTTCTCCCCTTCGGTCAGGGTGTCGCCGATGCGCAGGTTGCCGTGGTTGGGAATGCCGATGATGTCGCCCGGCCAGGCGTCTTCGGCGGTCTCGCGCTCCTGGGCCAGGAACAGCATGGGGTTATACAGATTGATGGACTTGCCGGTCCGCACGGCATGAAGCTTCATGCCCCGCTTGAAATGGCCCGAGGTAACGCGCACAAACGCCATGCGGTCGCGGTGCTTGGGGTCCATGTTGGCCTGGATCTTGAACACGAAGCCCGAGACCTTGTCCTCGTCCGGCGACACCGAGCGAGTGCAAGCGCGGCGCCCGCCCGGCGGCGGGGCCAAGCGCACCAGGCCGTCGAGCAGTTCGCGGACGCCAAAATTGTTGATCGCCGAGCCGAAGAAGACCGGGCTGAGGTGCCCCTCTCTATAGGCCTCGATATCGAGCGAGGGGCACAGCCCCTGCGCCATCGGCAACTGGTCGCGCAGCTCCGCCACCGCGTCCTCCGGCAGCAGCCGATCCAAGGCCGGGTCGTTGAGGCCGTCGCACTGCGCCGCGCCGTCCGGGTGCTGCGTCAGCGCGCCGGCGGCATGGCCCTTTTTCATCAGCACCAGCCGGTCGCCGATCACGTCGTAGCAGCCGTGGAAACGGCGTCCCATGCCGATCGGCCAGCTCGCCGGGGTGACGTCGAGCGCCAGGGTCTGCTCGATCTCTTCCAGCAGCTCGAAGGGGTCGCGGCCTTCCCGGTCGAGCTTGTTGATGAAGGTGATGATGGGCACGTCGCGCAGACGGCAGACTTCGAACAGCTTGCGGGTCTGCGCCTCGATGCCCTTGGCGGCATCGATCACCATGACCGCCGAATCCACCGCCGATAGGGTGCGATAGGTGTCCTCGCTGAAATCCTCGTGGCCCGGCGTGTCCAGCAGGTTGAAGGTGCAGTCGGCGTAGTCGAAGGTCATGACCGAGGACGCGACCGAGATGCCGCGCTCCGCCTCCACCTTCATCCAGTCGGAGCGCGCACGCCGCGCCTGGCCGCGCGCCTTGACCGCGCCCGATAGCTGGATCGCGCCGCCGAACAGCAGCAGCTTCTCGGTCAGCGTGGTCTTGCCCGCGTCCGGGTGGGAGATGATGGCGAAGGTCCGCCGTCGGGCGATCTCGCGCTGGAGCCTGGTCATGGCAAATCCGGGTTCATGGCAGTCGAAGAGGGTATATAGGAGCCCCGATCCGGTTAATACAGGGTCAATGGCCGATCCTCCGGCCCCGGCCTTGGCCCCGTTTCTCCGCGCGCGGCATGCCGACCCGTCCGGTCCGGGGGATCGGCCAAGGGCGGCCGGCCACAGGGTGACCGTTAAACTCGAGCACGCCGGCAAGGTCCCAGCGCCGGGGTGGCCCCTGCCCCCTGTCGAGGAGGCCGACCTTCAGGTCCGCAGAAACGAGACGGGTGGTGCCCTCAGCCCCCCGGCAGGCCCTGATCCGCCGGGCCGTGGCGCAGCACGGGGCTGTCTTCGGTGAAGCCCTCGTGGCGCGGCAGGCCGTCGGCCGTGTCCATCCAGGGCAGGCGCTCCGGATAGAAGGCGTGGGCCTCTGGCACCAGGCCGTCGGGATCGTCGAAGGTGCTGATGTGAAACTCGACGATCGGCCCCAGCTCGCCGCCGTCGCCCTCCCAGGTGAGCGGCGTCCCGCAGGTGCCGCAGAAGGCGCGGCCGACGCCGGGCGACGACTGGTAGATCTTGCGCGCCTCGCCGCTGTAAGCGACTTGATCGGCCGTGAAGCCGGCCAGGGTCACCAGCGGCCCGCCGTTGTGCTTGCGGCAGCTATGGCAGTGGCAGTGGATCACGCCGAAGGGCTCGCCCGCCGTCTCGTAGCGCACTGCTCCGCACATGCAGCCGCCGGTCCGTTTCCCGCTCGTCTCGGTCACATCGCCCTCCTCGTTTCCGCTTGCCTGACACAACCCATCAGAAGCTTAACCCTCGGGGACCCGGCAGCCACCCATAATCCGACGCAAGACACAACGGCCCGCAACGCACTTGTGTTCAGCGAGGCCAAGGCTACAAAGCCCATTGCCCGGCCGGCGAAATTCCATACAGTCGGGGCCTTGAGGAGATAGGCGGGGCCGGCGCCCAGGGATTACTAGACCCGCGCCGCGGGAGCCTGGTATACAAAAGGCCACGGGGTCCGATTGGGGCCGAGTTGGGGAAGGACAGCCCAAAGCATGCCGCAGGACAGTTCAGGCGAGCGCCTGCCGAAACGCTCCATCCATCCGGGGTCCGGCCGGCGCATGGCGCCCGCCTTCCCGAAGGGCCGCCAGGGCGCGCCGGCGGCCGACGCCGAGATCGCCGCCCTCCTCGGCGACCGGCCGCGCGACCGCGACTTACTGATCGAGCACCTGCACCTGATCCAGGACCGCTACGGCCGCCTTTCCGCCGATCATCTGCAGGCGCTGGGCGACGTCATGGGCCTGCCCATGGCCGAGGTCTACGAGGTGGCGTCGTTCTACGCCCACTTCGACATCGTGCTGGACGGCGAGCCCTACCCGGCGCCGCTCACCATCCGGGTCTGCGACAGCCTGACCTGCGAGATGATGGGGGCCCAGGACCTGCTGGCGCGCCTCCCGGGCAAAGTCGGCCCTGGGGTCCGTGTGGTGCGCGCGCCCTGCATGGGGCGCTGCGACTGCGCGCCGGTCGCAGAGGTGGGCCACCGGCATATCGACCACGCCACCACGCAGACACTGGCCGAGGCGGCGAAGAGCGGCGACACCCACCCCGTCATCCCCGCCTACACGAGCTATGAGGATTACGTGGCGGGCGGCGGGTACGCCTTGCTGCGCGACTGCCTGGCCGGCAACCGCGATAGAGACGAGATCGTCCAAACCATGGAGCACTCGGGCCTGCGCGGCCTCGGCGGCGCCGGCTTTCCCGCCGGCCTCAAGTGGAAGCTGGTGCGCCAGCAGCCGGGCCCGCGGATCTGCGCCATCAATGGCGACGACGGCGAGCCCGGCACCTTCAAGGACCGCTTCTACCTGGAGACCGACCCGCACCGCTTCCTCGAGGGCATGCTGGTCGCCGGCTGGGCTTGCGAGGTGGCGACCGTCTACGTCTATATCCGCGACGAATACCCGGCGGTCCTCAAGATCCTCGCCGACGAGATCGCCCGCCTCGAGGCCGAAGGGCTCACCGGCGGCATGAAGATCGACCTGCGCCGCGGCGCCGGCGCCTATATCTGCGGCGAAGAATCGGCCATGTTCGAATCGATCGAGGGCAAGCGGGGCCTGCCGCGCCACAAGCCGCCCTT
>CALJXB010000441.1 GCA_937974415.1 uncultured Kiloniellales bacterium | reverse complement strand
ACCCAAGTCGCTCGACCGCGAGGATTTCGACCTGAGCCTTTTGAACGGTATCTCGGCGGCCGACGGGGCGGCGACCCTCTCGGCTATGACGGCTGCCGCCGTGGCCCGGGCCAAGGCGCACCTGCCGGGCGAGCCGGGCCGGTGGCTGGTGTGCGGCGGCGGGCGTCACAACCCGGTCGTCATGGCCATGCTGTTGGAGCGTCTCGGGGCGCCGGTCGAGCCGGTCGAGGCGGTCGGCTGGAACGGCGACGCGGTAGAGGCCGAGGCCTTCGCCTATCTCGCGGTTCGCGCGCTTCAGGGGCTGGCGCTCTCGCTGCCCTCGACGACCGGCGTCCGCGAACCCGTCAGCGGCGGCCGCTTTTTCCCGGCCGTTACTTAGTTGACGGCCGTTTAGCCGGCCTCCGCATTAGGACGCCGCGTCGGCTGCGGCGTCTTCCTTCATGGCCTTGGTCAGATAGTCGACCACGTGGGCGGCGAGTTCCTCGGTGTGATCGCGGAACGAGTGGTCGGCGCCGGGAACGATTCGATAGTCGATCCGTATGTCGCGCTGATGGTGCAGCTTGTGGACCAGCTTTTCCACCGAGGTCAGCGGCACGCTTTCGTCCTTGTCGCCATGGACCATGAGGCCCGAAGACGGGCAGGGCGCCAGGAAGCTGAAGTCGTAGCTGTTGGCGGGCGGGGCGACGGAAATGAAGCCCTTGATCTCGGGCCGGCGCATCAGGAGCTGCATGCCGATCCAAGCGCCGAAGGAAAAGCCCGCGACCCAGCAGGCGCTGGCGTTCTGATTGAAGGTCTGCAGCCAGTCGAGCGCCGAGGCGGCGTCCGACAGTTCGCCTTCGCCGCGGTCGAAACTGCCCTGGGAGCGCCCGACGCCGCGGAAATTGAACCGCAGCACCGAGAATCCCTGGCGTGCGAAGACGTGATAGAGCGAATAAACCACCCGGTTGTTCATCGTGCCGCCTTGCTGCGGGTGCGGATGCAGAACCACCGCGATGGGCGCGTTGGGCGAGTTGTTGTGTTGGTAACGTCCCTCGAGGCGTCCCTCCGGGCCGTTGAAAATCACCTCTGGCATGGCTTACTTTCCAGATCGCGAGCCCGAATTCGCGTGCGCTCAGAACGTCGCGCGCGGCCGGGACCGGCCTCATTACCCCCACATAAGTCGTCTCAAGCTCGTCTCAAGTCTGCCGTTTCCGAAACTTGACCAATTTAGTCCGGCAAACTATATCCAAAGATAAGAGCTTCGCCGACAAAAAGCCTCCGTCCCCGCGTTGCACGAGGCGGAAGCTATCGGCAATCATAGCATGATAGGCCGTAAGATGTTCAAGAATCTGCGCGAAGACATCGATGCCATGATCGCCCGCGACCCGGCGGCCCGCAATCGCTTCGAGGTGGCGCTGCTGTATCCCGGCTTCCAGGCGGTCCTGTTCTATCGCATATCGCATGCCTTCTGGGTGCGCGGCTGGCGCTTGGTCGGGCGCGCTATCTCCCAGTTGAGCCGCTGGCTCACGGGAATCGAGATCCACCCGGGCGCCAAGATCGGCCGGCGCCTCTTCATCGACCACGGCATGGGCGTGGTGGTCGGCGAGACCAGCGAGATCGGCGACGACGTGACACTTTATCATGGCGTCACCCTGGGTGGCGTGGCGCCCAGCGTCGACAGCGACAGCCAGCGCGATCAGAAGCGTCACCCGACCCTGGAAGACGGCGTGATCGTCGGCTCCGGCGCTCAGGTGCTGGGGCCCGTGACCGTCGGCTGCGGCGCGCGCATCGGTGCCAATGCCGTTGTCACCAAGGACGTGCCGTCGTGCGTCACCATGGTCGGCATTCCCGCCAAGACGGTCCAGGCCAGCAAGGCGGGCCCCGAGGACCAGCGCTTCGTTGCCTACGGCACGCCGACCGGCGATATCCCCGACCCGGTGGCGCGGGCGCTGGAGGGCTTGCTCGACGAGGTCCAGAGCCTGCGTGCCCGAGTCAACACCTTGGAGGCGCCTACCGGAGGGGGCGACGGCATCGAAGCTGTCGCTCCGGAGGCGCGTGGCGACGACGAAGATGGAACCGCCGGCGATGCCCCGAAAGGGGAATGCTGATACGTTGACCGAGGGACGGGGCAGGCGATCGTGAAAATGAGCGCAAAAGGCCGGTACGCCGTTATGGCGCTGGCGGACCTGGCAGTCCAGGCCCGGCCCGGCCCGGTCACCCTCTATGACATCGCCGAGCGCCAGGACATCTCCTTGTCCTATCTCGAGCAGCTCTTTGCCAAGCTGCGGCGCCACGACCTGGTCAAGAGCGTTCGCGGGCCGGGCGGCGGCTATATGCTGGCCCGCAATCCGCGCGACATGCCGATCGCCGATATCGTCTTGGCCGTGGACGAGCCGTCCGGCAGTACGCGCTGTACGCCCAACCAGCCCTTGTCGTGCCGCAACAGCGAGGTCCGCTGCCTGACCCACGATCTTTGGGAGGAGCTGGGCAACCAGATGTACCTCTACCTCCGTTCGGTCACCCTTGAGGACGTGATCAAACAGCGAGTTCTGGCGACTTGCGGCGCTTTTCCGGTCGACGAAGCCGCCGCCAAGAGGCCGGCCGGCTGACGGTCGTACGTGTCGTACGATTCGGCCCAACATGGCTACCAGGGCTTACCTCGACTATAACGCCACCGCCCCGATCCGCCCGGCCGCCGCCGCGGCGATGAGCGAGGCGCTGACGCTGGGCGGCAATCCCTCCTCGGTGCACGCCGCGGGCCGTGCCGCCCGCGCCCGGTTGGAGGGCGCCCGCGAGGACGTGGCCGCCCTGGCGGTCGCCCGCCCGGAGCAGCTGATCTTCACCAGCGGCGGCACCGAAGCCAACAATCTGGCGCTCGCCTGGGCGCTCCCCGGGCGCATCCTGGTTTCGGCAGGCGAGCATGCCTCGGTCCTGGAGGCGGCGCCCCAGGCCGAGCGCATTCCGCTCTCGCCGGACGGCCGGGTCGACCTGGCCGCCTTGGAAGAACACCTGGCCGAGGAGCCGAGGCCGGCGCTGGTTTCCGTCATGCTGGCCAACAACGAGACCGGAGTCATCCAGCCCGTCGTGGAGGCGGCGCGTCTGGCCCGCGCGGCCGGCGTTCCGGTCCACTGCGACGCGGTTCAGGCGGCCGGCAAGGTGGCCTTGAGCCTGGCCGACCTCGGCGTCCAGCTGCTGAGCCTGTCGGCCCACAAGATCGGCGGCCCGCCGGGGGTTGGGGCGCTGGTCGTGGCGGAGGATCTTGCTCTCGAGCCGCTGCTGCGCGGCGGCGGTCAGGAGCGCCGGCGGCGCGCCGGGACCGAGAACCTCCCCGGCATTGCCGGTTTTGCGGCGGCGGCCCACGACGCCGCCGAGGGGCTCGCGGGCTTCGCCCGGCTGGCTGATCTGCGCGATCGCATCGAGGCCGAGGCCAAGGCCATCGCGCCGGGGCTGCGGGTCTTCGGCGCCGAGGCGCCGCGCCTGGCCAACACCGCCTGCCTGGCGATGCCCGGCGTCAAGGCCGAGACCCAGGTGATGGCCCTCGACCTGGCCGGCGTGGCGGTCAGCGCGGGTTCGGCCTGCTCGTCGGGCAAGGTGGCGCCGTCCCACGTCCTCCAGGCCATGGGGGTCGAGGACGAGCTTGCCGACGGCGCCATCCGGGTCAGCCTGGGCTGGGCGAGCCGGACCGAGGACGCGGACCTTTTCCTGGCGTCCTGGGCGGAGCTCTACGATAAAACTCGGCCTAAGGAACGCGCCGCGGGGAGGCTGTGATCTTGCCCAGACTGGTGTTCATCGAGCCCGACGGGGCCCGCAAGGAGGTGGAGGCGCCCTCGGGCCTCTCGATCCTGGAAATCGCCCATCGCAACGGCATCGACATCGAGGGCGCCTGCGAGGGCTCCATGGCCTGCTCGACCTGCCACGTGATCGTCGATCCCGAATGGTATGGCCGGCTGGAGGAACCCTCGGAGGATGAGGAGGACATGCTCGATCTGGCCTTCGGCCTGACCCCGACCTCGCGCCTGGGCTGCCAGATCGTCATTACCGAGGAGTTCGACGGCCTGACCGTCACGCTGCCGGCCGAGACAGTCAACCTCTTCTCGGGATAACGGTGGGCAGGGCTTGAATGCCCTTACTTTGCCGACCCACCTCCCCACCCAGTGCGGAGCACTCGCGCTTCGCGCGCCCACGACAGTATGCTTGAAGGGTGGTCGAGTGGGGAGGTGGGCCCTGCGCGAGACCGTCAGGGCGAAATCGTCTCCGTTCCGCTGGCCTGGGCGGCGATGGCCGCGAAGATCCGGTCGAGCTCGCCGGCGAGCGCTGCCAGCACCGCGCCGCCGTCCTCGTAAGGCGCGAAGACCGCGCTGGGCACGCGGTAGGACAGGCTCGCCAAGCCGTCCGCGTTTTCGGTGACGTAGAAGCGGATCGGCGCCTCGATACCGGCCGGGATACTGGCTTCCAGCATGCGTACCGCGAAGTCGTTGCGGTAGACCCCCAGCACCATGTTGCCGGGAATGGTGAGGCCCCGGCTGGCTGCGCCCTTGCTGGCGCTCGCCCGGGTGACCACGAACATGGCGTTGGCCTTAACCGCCGCCTCCGCCCGCTCGACCAGGGTCTGGAAATCGTGCGGCGTCTCGAAGCTCGTGAAGCCCGGCGGCGCGGCGCGGCCGGCGTGCGCTGCGGCCAGCACGGCCACGGCAACGACAGTAGCAGCGAGCAGGACGACGAAGCTTCGTCGAAGAAGAGTCATGGAGGTCTCCTGACGATTGGAATTCCGTTCGAGCGGTCGTTCCACTCGGTGCGCGAAACGGCACGTTAACATATAGACAGGCTGACGCCGCGGCGCTTGTGCCTGGCGCGAAACGGCCCCATCTTTGCACCCATGGTAGAGCCTTTCAGCGATGCTCCGGAGCGCTTGCCTCGGGAGTCCCACTACCGGCTAATTCAGAGCGTGCTGGGCGATCTGGTGCTGCGGCCCTGGTTCGATTGGGTCGCCCTCAACAGCGTCGCGCGCGGCTATTTTCCCCTGTCTCGGGCCTGGGCGGCGGCGCTTGCCAGCGGCGGCACCCTGGCGCGCTTCCGATCGGAGCTGGCGGGGGTCGATGTGCCGCGGGCCATCGCGCAGCCGGGCCTCAGGCTGGTGCAGAACCGCCGGGCCGCCTACGAGCAGGCGGCCGCGTCCTGGGAGCGCGCCTTCTTCGGTGCCGAAGATCCCGGGCCGGTCGCATTGGTCGAGGCCGAAGCGGCGCGCCTCGATGCGGCCCACCAGATGATGCTGACCCGCTTCGCGTTCCTGCCCTTGCGCCGGCGCCTGCCGGCAGTGCGCTGGGAGGTCGCCAGCCCCGCCGAGGTTGAAGCGGTCCACGGCCGTCGCCTGGCCGAGCCCGAGTCCGCCTTTCCGGCCGCCGCAAGCCCGGAAGTCGAGGTTTCCCGGCCGGTGTTGAGCGCCTATGGCCGGGAGTACTGGCTGCGCTATCCGGCCCCGGTGGCCGGCGACACGGCCTGGGCCCGGGTGGTGGAGCCGGAATACATCAAGCATCCGCCGACCCTCATCTTCCTGCATGGCATCGCCATGGAGAACGAGATGTGGCGCGGCTCGGCCGACCTGGTGAACCAGCTTGCGCTGGAAGGAATCCGGGTGATCAAGCCGGAGGGACCCTGGCACGGGCGCCGTCGCCTGGAGGGCTGGTATGGCGGCGAGCCGGCGATCGGCCTGGGCCCCAAGGGCTTCCTCGACCTCTTCCAGGCCTGGATCGCCGAGGTCTCGGCGCTGGTTGACTGGGCCAAGGCGCGCGGCGATGCGCCGGTCGCCCTGGGCGGGGTGTCGCTCGGCGCGCTCAACGCCCAGCGGGCCGCCTGCGCGGCCAATCATTGGCCCGGGCGATGCCGGCCCGACGCGCTGCTGCTGGTGGCGACCAGCGGGTCCATGATGGGGGTCGCCCACAGCGGTAGCCTGGCGAGGTCGGTGAACCTGGCGCCGCAGATCGAGGCCGTCGGCTGGACTCCGGAGGGCCTCATCCCCTGGCTGCCGCTCCTGGAGCCGCAACAGGCGCCGGCCATGGACCCGAGCAAGGTGATCATGGTGCTGGGCCATGCCGACGACGTGACGCCCTCGGCCGGTGGCAAGGCGCTGGCCCGGCGCTGGCAGGTCCCTGCGGCGAACATCTACGCCCGCCGCCAGGGCCATTTCTCGGTCTCGCTCGGCATCCGCCGCGACCGGGCGCCGCTGATCCGTCTTAAGGAGATTTTTGGACAGCTGAGCTAGGACGGGAGCCCGAACTTGCCGGCGCCGGAGCCGAAGGAACTCGAGACACATGGACCGCCGAACAGTTTGGTTTGCCGCGCTTTTGGTTGCCTCGATCGCGATCCTTCTCCCGGGCCCCCGGAGCGAGGCCGCCTCGGATCTGGAGGCTTGCCTCGCCGAGCCCTCGCCGCCGAAACAGATTGCCTGCCTCTCCAAGGCGGCCATCGCCGCCGGCGACCCGGAGACCTGCCTCCGGGCCGACCACCCGAGCGTGCGCTGGCCCTGCGTGGCGCTCTTCGCCGACCGCGCCGACGATCCCTCCCTGTGCCGCATCCTGCCGGCGGACGAAGACGTGCCGGCTAGCGTCAGCCACGATCTCTGCCGCGTCCATCTCGCCGTCTCCCGCCGCGATCCCGCGCTTTGCGATGGGCTCACGACCCCCAACCTGGCGGACGGCTGCTACTACCAGCTGGTCGAGACCGGCGGCGACCCGGCGCTGTGCGAGCGCATCGCCAATCCGGAAGTGAAGTCGGTCTGCGCCCTCGACCCCGAACAGCTTCAGTGAGCAGCTGGGTCAAGAACCCCGTTTCGCCCTCAAAATGAGGACGAGGCTGATCGCGCCCAGGACCACCGCGAGCCCGAGGGCCGGCCAGAGCAACAAGAGATCGATGCGGATGGCGGCATAGGGCGGAATGCCCGATTCGTAGATGACGTAGAGAACGAGTGCGGCGACGGCGCAAGCGACGACGCCGAGGCGAAGCCGCTCCGCCCGGCCCGCCGGTTCCTCCGCGAAGAAGGACACCACGAAGAGGGTCAGGGCGCCGAGGGCGCTGGCGCCCATGCCGACCCACAGGGCTATGAACACAGGGACGCTGTGGGTCCGCGCCGCGTGTTCGAAGACCGCCTGCCGGTTTGCCTCGGTCAAGCGGTAGACCGCATGGGCCTGAACCGTGAAGACGCCCTCCGGCCCGCTGCCGCCAAAGACGATGAGCCTGTCGCCGACAGTGGGCCCCGAAAGCGGCCGGCTTTGCCAAGCCTCGGTGGTGCCGCCCTCCGGCGCCAGGTCCTCATGCCATATGGGGCCATACCAGCGGGCCGAAACCGTTCCCTGGCGCGATGGCCCGCGCAGGACCTCCTCGATTTCCAGCGTGACGGCAGGCGGGTCGGCGTTGGTTCCGTCCCTGTCGTCGGCCTCGAGGACCCGGACGACGAGGATGTCGAATTCTGGGTTGGCGAGCAGATATTCCTCGTCGGGGATCAAGGTTTCCCGCAGCGACCAGCCTCGAGTCTCGGCGGTGATTTCCGGTGTACCGTCTGACGCGCTCTCTTGGGCTGCGGCTTGGCCGAGCATCGCCGCCAGGCACCACGCTGCCACCACCAGGGTTCGGCGCATGACGGCCTCGCGCACGGCTTCAAGCCACGTGGCTCGGCAGGGCGTCGCGCAGCGGCCGGATGTGCTCGAGCTCGATGCCGCAGCAACCGCCCACCAGCTGCACGCCCTGGCCCACGGCGCGTCGGGCGAAGGCGACGAAGTCGTCGGGCGAGACGTGTTGGGCCTCGGCCGTGTCCCGGTAGGTATCGACGTAGTCCTCGCGCTCGGCCTCGGGATAGACGCCCAGCGGGCCGTCCCACAGTTCCCGAACGATCGGAACAGCCGCCTCGGTGGTCGACATGAAGGTGTGAAAGATGGCGAGGCCCTTGGCACCGAGGGCCATGACCTCGGCTGCCGTCTCGGCCAGGGTCTCCTCGGAGCAATAGCCGATCCGCACCGCAGGGTCGCCGGCGCGCTGGTGGCAGCGGAAGCCGGCCCAGACCGGCAGGCCGGTGGCGACGCAGGCCTCGACCACCCAGAGGCGCTGGGTCGGGCTGCCGGTCGCCTCGGCCAGCAGAAAGTCGACCCCGGCCGCGGCCAGGATCTCCGCCTGCTCGCGCAGGTTGGCGCGCGACTGTTCTTCGCTGAGCACGCTGCGCGGGCCGAAATACCTGGCGAGGTCTTCCTCGCTGTAGGGCTCGTTGGCGGCCAGCAGGCCGAAGTTGGAGACCGAGCCGGCGATCCACACCGGGCGCTCTTTCGCGGCCCGCTCGCGGGCGTCCTCGGCCAGCATGACGGCGCGCAGGTTGAGTTCGTGGGTGAGGTCCCCCTGGCCCAGGGGCTCCAGGTTGTGGCGCGCCGAGGCGTAGCTGTTCACGGTGATCACGTCGCAGCCGGCCGCGATGTAGTTCTCGTGCATGCGGCGCACCGTATAAGGATGGCTGTAAAGCGCCTCCGCCGCCCAGGCGTGGCTGTTCATGGGCACCTGCATGGTCTGCAGCTGGGTGCCCACCGCGCCGTCCAGGATCACCACCTCCTTGTTGGCGAACTTCGCCGCCAGACCCTCGTAGTCGCCCATGGTCTCGCCTCCCCATCCCTGGCACGGCCGTGCCGCCGTTCACGGCATTCTAAGCCGCAAATTCCTGGCGCGCCCACGGCAAAGTGAGGCGATCTGCGCAGTCGTCGTACTGCTTGCACCTTTCTTGCGTCTGCCTATAGTCGCGGCCCATGACTGCGGGAACCGACAGCGCCCTGAACTCCCTCGGCCTGGCCAAGGCGCCGGGCGAGACCCGCGTGGTGGTCGCCATGTCGGGCGGGGTCGATTCCTCTGTCACCGCGGCGCTCCTGGCCGAAGAAGGCTACGAGGTGGTGGGGATCACCCTGCAGCTCTACGACCACGGTGCGGCGGTTCAGAAAAAGGGCGCCTGCTGCGCCGGCCAGGACATCTACGACGCCCGTCGTGTCGCCGACCGGCTCGGCGTCGCCCACTACGTGCTG
>CALJXB010000440.1 GCA_937974415.1 uncultured Kiloniellales bacterium | reverse complement strand
TTACGAGGGCATGGTCCACCTGCCCATCGTCATTCCGGAAATCTGTCTGGCCGTGGCCATGGTCGCCTTCTTCGCCACGGTCGAGATCCCACTGGGGCTCTTCACCATCACGGTCAGCCACATCGCCTTTTCGATCCCCTTTGTGGCGGTGGTCGTGCGGGCGCGCATGGCGGGCTTCGATCGCTCGCTCGAAGAGGCGTCCTACGATCTCGGCGCGAGCCAGTGGCAGACCTTCTGGAACGTGACTTTCCCCTACATGAAGCCGGGACTGGTGGCGGGGGCGCTGCTTGCCTTCACCCTGTCGCTCGACGACTTCGTCATCACCTTCTTCACCTCGGGGCCGGGTTCCACCACCTTCCCGATCAAGATCTATTCCATGGTGCGGTTCTCTGTCACGCCGGAGGTGAACGCCGCCTCGACGGTGTTGATCGTGGTAACCTTGGCGCTGACCATCACCGCACTCGCCATTCAATCGCGCGCAAGCAAGGGGTGATCATGTGAACATGAACGGCGGCGATGCCATCATCTCCATTCAGGAAGTCACCAAGCGCTTCGGCCCGACCGTCGTCGCGGTCGACAATGTGAGCCTCGACATTCGCGCCGGCGAGTTCTTCGCCCTGCTCGGGCCGTCGGGCTGCGGCAAGACGACGCTGTTGCGCATGATCGCCGGCTTCGAGACGCCCAGCGACGGCACGATCCTGATCGACGGCGAGGACATGTTCAATGTCGAGCCGAACCGCCGGCCGGTGAACATGGTGTTCCAGTCCTATGCCGTGTTCCCCCACATGACCGTGGCCCAGAACATTGCCTACGGCCTCAAGGTGGTCGGAACCCAGCGCGCCGAAATCGACACCCGGGTGGCGGAGGCGATCGCCCTGGTCCAACTCGAGGGCCTCGAGGACCGCAAGCCGGACAAGCTCTCGGGCGGCCAGCGCCAGCGGGTCGCACTCGCCCGGGCCCTCGTCAAGAAGCCCAAGGTGCTGCTGCTCGACGAGCCGCTCTCGGCCCTCGACGCCAAGCTGCG
Organism: uncultured Kiloniellales bacterium; assembly: GCA_937974415.1. Classification (GTDB taxonomy): domain Bacteria; phylum Pseudomonadota; class Alphaproteobacteria; order Kiloniellales; family JAKSDN01; genus CALJXB01. The sequence goes on along the minus strand of CALJXB010000440.1, from coordinate 7,784 downwards.
CGAGGCCATGCAGATAGAGCTGGTGAACCTGCAGCACAGCGTCGGCATCACCTTCGTCATCGTCACCCACGACCAGCACGAGGCGCTCTCCGTGGCCGACCGCATCGCCGTCATGGGCACGGGCCACGTGCTCCAGGTGGCGCCGCCCATGGAGCTGTACGAGTATCCCAGCTCCACCGTGGTGGCCGACTTCATCGGCCAGGTGAACCTGTTCCCGGTGGAAGGCGCCGAGGCCCGCGACGGCGGCCTGGCGGTCCGGGTCGGCGAACTGGGCGAGATCGCCTTGAGCGGCGCCAAGGAGCGGGTGACCCACGTGGCGGTGCGGCCGGAGAAGATCCGCGTCGCGCCGGGCGAGCCCCAGGACCCTGGCCTGGTGAAGGTGCGGGCCAAGGTGCTGAACGTCTCCTACAGCGGCGACCAGAGCCACGTCTTCCTGGAGACGCCCGGCGGCCTGGGCGTCTCCGCCCGGGTCCAGAACAGCGACCGCTCGCTCGCCGCCGTGGCCCGCGAGAACGACGAGCTCTGGCTCTCCTGGCGTCCCGAGGACGTCCAGCCGCTGGCGGATTGACGGCGTTTGGGTTAGCTTCGCGCCCCGAGGACGAAGAATCGGGGGTGCCATGACCATTTACCAGGACATCCGGTCGATCAGCCCGGACCTCTCGGCGGAAGAACTCCTGCGCCATCTCATCGTGGAGCGGTTTCCCGGCAAGACCGTGGTCACGGCGTCGCTCAAGGCGCCCAGCGTGGTGGTCCTTAAAATGGTCGCCGACATCGACCGGGCCACTCCGGTGGTGTTCTGCCGGCGCGGCTTCCAGTTCCCGGAGAGCCGCGCCTACCGGGAGCGCATCGTCGCGCTCCTGGGGCTGGAAAACATCAGCGAGACCGCCGGCGGCGAGACCGAGATCGTGGCCGGCGACATCGACCACTCGGAGCGCATGTGGTCGGAGACCGAGGACGGCATGGCCCGCAGCTACGAGATCTGCCACCTGAACCGCACCCTGGCGCCTTACGACTGCTGGATCTCGGCGGTCTACCACCTGCCGCGCTCGGCCCACATCGAGCGGCGGGTCGACGTGGAACGCCGCCTCATTCGCGTCGATCCCTTGCTGCGCTGGAGCCGGGACGAGGTGCGGGCCTTCATGCGCGAGCAGGGCCTGCCGTTCCATCCCCGGGCGGTCCGGCGCCGGCTCGAGCCGCCGAAGGAAAGCCAGCCCCTGCCGCCGACCTATCACTTCTAGATCATATTTGACTTTCGTCGAATCGGTTCCGGCCCGCTCCCCCTCCCGGCCACCCACGGAAGTGTATGCTTGGGGTGGACGGGAGGGGGAGCGGACCGGTTCCGTGAAAATCGAGAACGGCCTGACGGCCGGCTGGCTCGCCCAGGCTTTTTAGGATGCCCGAAGGGATCCTCGGCGGCATCCGGTCAATCGACGATGTGATAGACGGGGGCCTTCTCCATTTCCCAGTCCCCGGAGTGCCGGTCGTAGCGGGAGAGGGTGAAGCAGTGCCAATTGTCGTCATCGAGCTTCATATGATCGCCCCGATAGTAATACCCCGGCCACCGCGTTTCCTCGCGGAACAAGGTGTGATGGGCGACGGAGAATGAAGCGGTGAGCCGATGATCTAGCTCCCAGGTCCGCTGAAGTTGGTGAAGGTCCTCAGCCCCGATGTTTTTCATGTCTTCCTTCAACATGCCCAACAGTTCGAGGCCACGCTTAAGCGACCATTCGTTCGTCATGTAGTTGGTGCTGATACCGCCGACGTATTCGTCCATGATTTTCTCAAGACGTTGAAGACCATGAATTGGCAGCAGATAGCTCGGTGAAACGGTCCCGGCAACGATCTCGTTGCGGCCAACCTGGTAATTTTCCATGGGCTGGAAGACGATCTCTTCGAGATTTTGGTACTCCGCCTCGCTGACCTGAGGTTGCTCACTGCTCAGATCGTTCACGTATTTGACCGCAGCCTTTGCCGCGATCCGGCCTTCCGTGAAGGATCCCGAGGAGAACTTGTGGGCGGTGCCGCCGATGGTGTCGCCGGCGCCGAAAAGCCCATCGACGGTCATCATCCGGTTGTACCCCCACTGGTATTCCGAGGGCGCGTAGTCCTCCGGTCCGCTCGCCCAAGCGCCGGAGCAGGTGGCGTGGGAGCCCATGACGTAAGGCTCGGACGTGGTCAGCTCGGGATTGATCTCCTTCGGATCGATGTTTTGCGATGCCCAGACGACCGCTTGACCGATTGTCATGCCGAGGAAGTTCTCCCAACCGACGGTCTCCTTGTGCGGATCCTGGAAGGCCTCCTTCGTCACCATGCGGATGGGCCCGCGCCCGGCGGCAACCTCTTTGAGAATGGCATGGTTGCGCAAGCACGTCGGCACCGGGTGGCGGTCAATGTAGTCGCCCACCAGTGCCTTGGTATCTTCGTACCAGGTGGATTCGTACTCTTCGCCATTGACGTTTTCCGTATACGTCTTGAGATGCAGGAAGTAAGCGCCGACCGGACCATAGCCGTCCTTGAAACGGGTAAGGACGATCCGATTCTCCATCTGCGTCATCTTGGCGCCGACTTCGATCGGCAAAGCGTAAGCCGAGGCGCTGCTCCAAGGCGCATACCAGGTCCGACCCATGCCTTCGCCCACCGCGCGGGGCTTGAAGATGTGCGACGCGCCGCCGGCGCCCACGATGACGGCTTTCGCACGGAAGACGTAGAAATCCCCGGTCCGGACGTTGAAACCGACGGCGCCCGCGACCCGGTTGGCCTTCGTCTTGTCCATCAGGAGATGGGTCACCATGATCCGGTTGTAGACCTCGGTGGCGGCCTTGCGGGCGGCCTCGGCGACGATCGGCTTGTAGCTCTCGCCGTGGATCATGATCTGCCACTTGCCCTCGCGCTGATAGCGCCCGGTCTCCGGGTCGCGCATGATGGGCAGACCCCACTCCTCGAACTTGTGCACCGTGGCGTCGACGTGGCGCGCGATGTCGTAGCCCAGGTCCTCGCGAACCAGGCCCATGAGGTCGTTGCGGGCGTAGCGGACATGGTCCTCGGGCTGATTCTCGTCCCACTGCATGCCCATGTAGCAGTTGATCGCATAGAGGCCTTGGGCGACGGCGCCGCTGCGCTCGATGTTGGCTTTCTCGACACAGACGATCTTCAGGTCGCGCCCCCAGTACCTGGATTCGTAGGTCGCACCGCAGCCGGCCATGCCGCCGCCGATGACGAGGATATCCGAATCCACGTGAACCGTTTTCCGGCGTGAGAAGAGACCCACTAGACCACTCCCTTCTTGAGCTGATCCGGAGTGAGCGCGGGCAACATGTCGATGTGGAGCGCGTCCGGCTCGTGCGCCAGTTCCTGGGACTCCATGGCCTCCTGGCTGGGCGCAGCGTAGTCGGCCGGCGACTTGATCGATCCCCATGGCGTGGTCCGGATCGGAGACACGAAATCCTTTTCGCGGCCGTCCCGGAACTTGATCTTCCAGGAGATGGTGCCCTTTTCCTCTTCCCTGAGCGCCCGAACGGAGTGGCCCAAGGGGGCGAAGTCCGCGTAGCCGCGGCAATCGATCGCATTCTGCGGACAGGCCTTCACGCAGGAATAGCACTCCCAGCACATGTTCGGCTCGATGTTGTATGCGCGCCGGTAGGTGGTGTCGATGTGCATGATGTCGGACGGGCAGATATCGACGCAATGTCCGCAGCCGTCACAGCGGGTCATATAAACGAATGTCGGCATGGGATCCTGTTATCTCCTGTATCGATGACCGATGTTTGCGGCCCTAGTAGTGACGGGGCAGCTGGCGCGCGCTGCCGAATACCTCGGGCTTGTCGGCAGGGGCCGGCAGGTTGCTCCTGGAGCCGTTCGCGTTTTCCACCCGCTTCTGAAAGGCCGCCGCGGGCTTGAAAAACATGTGCGAGAACTTGGACCAAGGGACCGACCCGAACAGCACCGTCGTGGCGATGAGGTACAAGGCGAGGAACAGGCTCGTCCCCACGATGGCCCAGACCAGGCCCAGGGTCGCGCTGGCGAGCAGCGACAGGATGAAGAGATCGGCCTTCACGACGCGGAACGGCGAGTTGCCCTCTGCGGCGACGTCGACGCGGATGAAGAACCAGAACCAATAGCCGCCGCCGCAAACCATGAGGACGCCGAGGTACCACAGCAGCGGCCAGATGGCGGGCGCCGCCGTGTCCGGCGTGGGATACCAGAACACCATGACGAAGGTCGCGATGACGTAGGCCAGGAAGCCGTACATGGTCAGGAGGTGGGCAGCCCTGCGCCTCGGGTTGCAGAATTCGGAGGATGTCAGGATCTCCGAGGCGGCGGTTTGGGCCGCCAGGGACGCCATTTCTCCGCTACTGAGCGTCTGCGGCCCCTTGTTCTGCGCGTTGCGCCAATTGTTGAAGAAGTACTGGGCGCTCTTCTTGTGGAAGATGTCGAACAGCGTGCCGGCCGCGACCAGCAGGATCATGACCAGGATGTAGGCCTGCATGACGGAGGGTGGTATGGACGCCGAGAGCTCGGCGAAGGGATTGGTGAGCATCGAACTACCCCAGTTCTGGCCGGTGACGGTCGAGGCGAGGACCTGCGGCGGGACCGCCCAGAGCGCGCGCGGGCGCGCCCGGCGCCCGCAGCCGCCCAAGCGCCCTTGGGCGGGCGAGCATGCCGGCGTCCGCTCTGGCTTGCTTGCGGAGACCCCCCTCGGTCATCAAAGCCGTCCCTAAACAATGACTTATCGGACCTTTCCTGCCGGCAGCCGCTTGGCATCCGCGGCTGTTTGAGCGGGCAAGGTCGCTTTCTTGCCGGGCAATATAGCCGGGTCGAGGCCAGCCGAAAATCCCATATCGTTTTGTGCCGGCGGGTTTCGGTCATGGATCTGTCCGACTCCACCCGCAGGCTGCTAGATTGACCGGCCCCCCTGGCCCTCCCGGCCGTGCGGCTGCGAGCGTGACGCGAAAGAGTGAGACTTCATGCCGGATCTTGTAGCGCCCCACGGCTCGGAACACCTGAAACCCCTGCTCCTGCCGGAGGACGAGCGCCCCGAAGGCCTGAACTTGGCCAAGTCCCTGAGGCGCGTGCCGCTCACCAGCCGCGAGGTTTCCGACCTGCTGATGCTCGGCATGGGCGCCTATACGCCGCTGGGCGGTTTCATGGGTGAAGCCGACTGGCGCGGCTGCTGCCGCGACATGCGGCTCGACAGCGGTCTGTTCTGGCCCATTCCGATCACCTTGTCGGCGAAACGGGAGCTCGCCGAGTCCATCGCGGCCGGCGAGGAGGTGGCGCTCTGCGACGGCGAAAGCGGGGACTGCCTCGCACTGCTCACGGTCACCGAGAAGTACGAAATCGACAGGGCGCTGGAGTGCGACCAGGTTTACCGCACCAGCGACCCGGCCCATCCGGGGGTGCAAAAGGTGATGCAACAGGGCGAGGTGAACCTGGCGGGGCCGGTGGTTTGCCTGTCCGAGGGCCGTTTTCCGGAGACCTACCGAAATCTCTATCGCCGGCCGGCCGAAACCCGGGCGCTGTTTCGCGACAAGGGCTGGACCACGGTGGCCGCCTTTCAGACCCGCAATCCCATGCACCGCAGCCACGAGTACCTCGCCAAGGTCGCCATCGAGGTCTGCGACGGCGTGCTCATCCACCAGGTGCTTGGGGCGCTGAAGCCCGGCGACATTCCGGCCGAGGTCAGGGTCGAGGCCATCGACGTTCTGGTCGAAAACTACTTCGTGCCGGGGACGGCGATCCAGGCCGGCTACCCCATCGAAATGCGCTATGCCGGCCCGCGCGAGGCCTTGCTGCACGCGCTGTTCCGCCAGAACTTCGGTTGCTCCCACCTCGTGGTCGGGCGCGATCACGCGGGCGTCGGCGACTACTACGGGCCGTTCGACGCCCACCGCATTTTCGACGAGATTCCAAAAGACAGCCTGCGGACCCAACCGCTGAAGATCGACATCACCTTCTACTGCTACAGATGCGATGGCATGGCGACCGGCCGCACCTGTCCCCACGACGAGGCTGAGCGGCTGACCATTTCGGGGACCCGGCTGAGGAAAATGTTCGCCAATCGCGAGGCCGTTCCAAGCGAGTTCAGCCGCCCCGAGGTGATCGCCGTTCTGCAGGCCTATTACGACCGGGTCCGCGACGCGTGAGACGGCCGATGACCAGGCGACACGCGGATCGCGCGGCTACCGCGGTTACAATGCCGAAAGGCCGGAGTTTAGCATGAGCAAACGCATCGAGCCCCACGGCGGCGAGCTCAAGATCCTCTATCTTGCCGATGAGCAAATCGGGGCCGTCAAGCAGGAATCGGTCGAGCTGCCGTCCTGGCCGCTCACCCAGCGCCAGCTCTGCGACATCAAACTGCTGCTGAACGGCGGCTTCTCGCCCCTGACCGGCTTCTTGAACGAAGCCGAATACGACCGGGTCGTGGAGGCCATGCGGCTCAGTGACGGCACCCTCTGGCCCATGCCGATCACCCTCGACGTGAGCGACGCTGCGGCCGAGCCGCTTTCGGTCGGGGACCGCCTGGCGCTCAGGGACCACGAGGGCTGGCTGATCGCGATATTGACCATCGAGTCCATCTGGCGGCCCGATAGGCAGCGCGAGGCGGAGCAGGTCTTCGGCACCGCGGACGAGGAGCACCCGGGGGTCGACTATCTTCTGAATCGCGCCCATCCGGTTTATCTCGGCGGCCGCCTCGAAGGCATCGAAAAATCGGTCGAGCACGACTTTGTCAAGCACCGCCACGAGCCGGCGGAGCTCCGCCAGCTGTTCGATCAGCGGGCCTGGAGCCGGGTTGTCGCCTATCAGACACGCACACCCATGCACCGCGCCCATCAGGAACTGGCCGTCCATGCCGCCCAGATGTTGGAGGCCAATCTTCTCGTGCATCCCGTGGTGGGCATGACTCAGCCGGGCGATATCGACCACTTCTCCCGGGTGCGGTGCTACGAACACGTTCTCAAGACCTTTCCCGAGCAGACAACCATGCTGAGCCTGCTGGAGCTGGCCATGCGCATGGCCGGGCCGCGGGAAGCCCTGTGGCATGCGCTCATACGCAAGAACTACGGCTGCAGCCATTTCATCGTCGGCTCCGACCATGCCTCGCCCGAGATGAACGGCGTCCAGAAGAGCTTCTACGAGCCCTATGCGGCCCAGGATCTGCTGCGGGAGACGGCGTCCGAAACGGGCATCGAGATGTTTCCCGTCAAGGAGATGGTCTACGTTAAGGAACGCGGCCATCACGTCGCTTACGACGAGGTCGCGGCGGGCGAGACGGCACTCAGCCTGAGCGAGGCGGAGCTGAACCGCCGCCTGGAGAGCGGCGACGCCTTGCCGCAGTGGTACTCCTTCGAAGAGGTGATCGGCGAGCTGCGACGCAGCTATCCGCCACGCCACCGCCAGGGCTTCACGGTGTTCTTCACCGGGCTCTCCGGCGCCGGCAAGTCGACCCTGGCCAAGGCGCTCATGGTGAAGCTGCAGGAGTTCGGCGGCCGCTCGGTCACGCTGCTCGACGGCGACCGGGTGCGCCAGCACCTGTCGAGCGAGCTCGGCTTCTCGAAGGAGCACCGGGACCTCAACATCCTGCGCATCGGCTATGTCGCCAGCGAGATCACCAAGGCGGGCGGGATTGCGATCTGCGCGCCCATCGCGCCCTACACGGCCATCCGCCGCCAGGTGCGCGACCTGGTGGAGGCTAACGGGCGCTTCGTCGAGATCTACGTTTCGACCTCGCTGGAAATCTGCGAGGACCGGGACCCCAAGGGGCTGTATGCCCGGGCGCGGGCCGG
>CALJXB010000439.1 GCA_937974415.1 uncultured Kiloniellales bacterium | reverse complement strand
GTCGCGGATCCGCTCCATCTCGCGCACCGAGCGGCCGGCGGCCTGGGCCTCTGTCCCGTCGACCATGCGGTCGATCAGCTCCCGGGTCAGCTCCGGGGCCTCGAGCTTAGTCCAGGGCACCTTCAGGGACTCGCCGAAGTGCTCCAGGAAGTGGCGCATGCCGCCGACCCCGCCGGCCAGGTGGAATTGCAGGCAGGTACCCCAGATGGCCCAGCGCAGTCCCGGCCCGTAGGCGATGGCAGCGTCGAGTTCCTCGGTGGTCGCCACGCCCTCGCTTACCAGGTGGAGGACCTCGCGCCACAGGGCTTCCTGCAGCCGGTCGGAGAGGTGGCCGGGCACCTCCGTCTTCACGTTGAGGGCGTGCATGCCCATGGCCTCGTAGAAGCGCGACGCGCGCTCTGAGGCTTCAGGCGCGGTCTTCTCGCCGCCGACGATCTCGACCAGGGGCAACAGGTAGACCGGGTTGAAGGGATGGCCGACCAGCACCCGCTCGGGATGGCGCTGGCAGCGCGACTGCAGGTCCGTCGGCATGTAGCCGGAGGTGCTGGAGGCGATGATCGCCTCGGGCTTGGCGGCCGCGTCGATTTGGGCCAGCAGGTCCTTCTTGAGGTCCTCGCGCTCCGGCGCGTTCTCCTGGACGAAATCGGCCGTGGCCGAGAGCTCCTCCAGGCTGGCGGCAAAGCTGAGCCGGGCCCGGTCGGCGCCGGGGAAGAGCCCGACTTTGCTGACCGCCGGCCAGGCATTGTCGACCGCGGCGCGCAGCTTCTCCTCCGCCTCGGGTGCCGGGTCCCAGGCCACCACGTCGAGGCCGTGGGCCAGGAAACGCGCCGCCCAGCCGGCGCCGATCACGCCGGTGCCGACAATGGCGGCCGTCTTGATCTCGCTCATGACGCCCCCCGCTCGTTCGCCCGGCCCTAGCCGCGCTTGGTGAGGTGCAGCTTGTCGCGCACCTCGTCGGGGCCGAGGACGCGTACGCCCATAGCTTCCAGGATGGTCACCGCCCGCTCGACCAGCTGGGCGTTGGTGGCGAAGACGCCGCGCTCGAGATAGAGGTTGTCCTCCAAGCCCACCCGTACGTTTCCGCCGGCCATTGTCGCCATGGCTACGTACGGCAGTTCCATGCGGCCGATCGAGAAGGCCGACCAGATGGCGCCCTGGGGCAGCTGGTTGACCAGCGCCAGCAGGGTTCCCGGGTCGTCGGGCGCGCCGTAGGGAATGCCCATGCAGAGCTGGACCATGACCGGGTCGTCGAGCAGGCCGTCGCGCAGCATCTCCTTGACGAAGACCAGGTGGCCGGTGTCGAAGACTTCGAGCTCGGGGCGTACGCCAAGCTCGCGTACGCGCTGGGCCTTGGTGCGCAGCATGGAGGGCGTGTTGACCATGACGTAGTCGCCGCCGGCGGCGAAGTTCATGGTCCCGCAGTCGAGCGTGCAGATCTCCGGCAGCAGCTGCTCGACGTGGGCCAGGCGCTCCAGCGGCGGCGCGATGTCGGTGCCGTCGGGATTGAGCGGCAGGGGCTTGTCGCCGCTGCCGAACACCAGGTCGCCGCCCATGCCCGCCGTGAGGTTCAGGACCACGTCGGTATCGGACGAGCGGATCCGGTCGACCACCTGCTTGAAGAGCTCGGGGTCGCGCGCACCCTTGCCGGTCTCCGGGTCGCGCACGTGGATGTGGGTTATGGCCGCGCCCGCCTTGCCCGCCTCGATTGCGGATTCCGCGATCTTCTCCGGGGTGACCGGCAAGTCCGGATGCTTGTCCGCTGTGTCGCCGGCACCGGTGACGGCGCAGGTGATGAATGCCTCGAAATTCATGATGCCGCTCCTCGCTCGCAAGCCCGCGCCCCGGCCGTTGAACAGGCCTCGGCACGGGCCGCCCTCCGCACAACCCGCCGACAGTATCATGCCGCCCCACCAATTATTTTCGTTTTCCGACCGCGATTTGATAAATTGCGGCTTCAGGCCTCGCCCGATCGAGCGACGCCGAACAGCCAGCGCAGCGGGTGCGAGCATGCTGTCCACACCTCCCAACGACCGGCCGACCCGGCTTGCCTATCTGCTGCTGCCCCAGTTCTCGCTGATGGCCTTCTCGGCGGCCTGCGAGCCCCTGCGCGCCGCCAACCAGTTGAGCGGCAAGGCGCTCTACGACTGGATCCTGGTCTCGCAGGACGGCGAACCGGTAACCTCGAGCAGTGGCCTGGTGAGTGTCGTCCACCATGGCATCGCCGATGCGCCCAAGGCCGACTTGGCGGTGGTCTGCGCCAGCTTCGCGCCCCGCAGCGCGGCGGCGCCGCCCGTGCTCGCCTGGCTGCGCCGGCTGGCCTCCCACGGGACCTATTTGGCCGGCATCGACACCGGCAGCGAGGTCTTGGCCGCCGGCGGCCTGCTCGACGGCCACCGGGCGACGGTCCATTGGGAGCACCTCGAGGCCTTCACCACCGACTTTCCGAAAGTGGAAGCGACCCAGGACCTCTACGTCATCGACCGGCGGCGCTTTTCGGCCGCCGGGGCGACGGCCTGCCTCGACCTCATGCTCCACGTGATCCGATCCCAGCACGGCCACGAGCTGGCGACGCGGGTGGCCGACTGGTTCATCTACAGCCGCATCCGCTCGGGCGAGGAGGCCCAACGCATGCCGCTGCGCGACCGCCTGGCCGCCGGCAACCCGCGCCTGCTGGAGGCGGTGTCGCTGATGGAGAAGGCGATCGAGGAGCCCCTTTCCACCGCCGAGCTGGCGCGCCGGGTCGGCATCTCCACCCGCGAGCTGGAGCGCCTGTTCCA
>CALJXB010000438.1 GCA_937974415.1 uncultured Kiloniellales bacterium | reverse complement strand
AGCGGGCGGGAGAGGGGAGACTAAGATGGGAGAATCCTTCAAGGCGCGTCTGCAGGCGGGTCAGGCGGCCGACGGATGTTTCTTGGAGATGTTCAACCCGATCGCGGCCGAGATCGTCGCCCAGGCCGGCTTCGACAGCGTCTTGATCGATCTGGAACACGGGCCCGGCAGCGTGCTGGACGCCATCGGCCTCATTCACGCCGCCCAGGGCAGCGGCTGCGCGGTGCTGCTGAGGGTGGAGGAAAACCGCCCCGTGCCCATCAAGCGGGCCCTCGACATCGGGCTCTCGGGCCTCATGGTGCCGGCGGTGTCTTCGCGCGGCGAGGCCGAGGCCTGCGTCGCCGCTTGCCGCTATGCGCCGCGCGGCAACCGCGGCATGGCGGCCCCCGTGGTCCGCGCCACTGGCCACGGCGCCCACTGGCAGGGCTACGTAGCCGGCGGGGCCGACGAGTTGCTGCTCATGTGCCAGATCGAAACCCCCGCCGGGGTGGAGAACGCGGCCGACGTGGCGGCCACCGACGGGGTCGACCTGCTGTTTGTCGGGCCCTTCGACCTTTCCGCCAGCCTGGGCTACTTGGGCGAGCCCGACCATCCCGCGGTGCGCGAGGCGATCGACGCCGTCGAAAAGGCCGCCAAGGCGGCCGGCAAGCTGCTCGGCGCGATCCCGACCCCCGGACGCTCGCCCGAGGAGCTCTTCGCCGCCGGCTACGACCTGGTGGTCGGCGGCCCGGACAACGGCCTGCTGCGGGAGGCCGCCCAGGTGGAGGCGGCAAGACTTAAGGCAGCGAGATAAAAACGTCATTCAAATGACTGTTACATAGGACTATGGGCCGTAATTCTTGGCGAGATAGTCGAGGATAAGGTCGTGCTCGTCGGGCTCCAGCTCCGGCATGCCCTGCTCGTCGACCATCCACACCAGGGTCTCGTCCCAGCTGTCGCGGCTGAGGCCCTGCTGGACCACGATCCGCAGCGAATGGCAGGCCTGGCAGCCGTAGTAGACCTCCTCCCGCCCCGGTCCCGGCGGCAGGCCGCCCCAGTCCTCCTCGTCGAGGCCGAAGTGGCTCGAGAGATAGCCCAGCAGCTGTGTGCGGACCGCGGCTTCGGGCTCGGCCATGCCGTTCGTGTCCACCATGCGGTCGATAAGGGCGTCCCAGTCCTCCCGGGATTGGCGCTGCTGGGTGAACTGTTTGAGAGAGTGGCAGGCCCGGCAGGTGTAGTAGACCGCCTCCCGGCCCGGGCCGGGGTCGAGGCCGCCGAAATCGAAGTCGTCCGCCTGCTGAGCGGAAGCGGGGGCCAGGAGGCCCCCACTTGCCAGCAGCATCATGGCCGAAGCCAGGATCGTCAGGCGCATCACGTGGTCACGCGAACGGCGATGCGGTGCATGGAGTTGTTCAGATAGCCCTTGGGGTTCCAGGCGATCGCGAAGGGCTGGGCCGTGCCCTCGGAATCGGTCGCCCGGGCCCAGACCTCGTAATAGCCCTTCTCCGGGAAGGTGAGCTCGGCGCTCCAATTTTGCCAGGCGAAGGGGTTGACCGGCCCCGCGAGGTCCGCAGCCTGCCAAGTGGCCCCGAAGTCGATGCTAACGTCCAGGGCCTTGACCGAGAGGTCGCCGGCCCAGGCATGGCCGCCCACCAGGAGCGTGCGCCCGTCGGTCAGCTCGTGGCCGGTCACGGGCCGCGTGATGAGCGATTTGACGGGCATGGATTCGATGATGTTGAAGTCCGACTTCTCGACCTTTTCGCCGGCCTCGACCGGGTAGTAGGGCACCCGGTAGGAGGTGCCGGTCATTTTCGGGCCGTCGTGCACCACGTCGCGCAGCTGAATCCGGCGCAGCCACTTCTGTGAGCAGGAGCCGGGCCAGCCGGGGCAGACCACCCGCACCGGGAAGCCGTTCAAGGTCGGGATCGGCTGGCCGTTCATCTCGAAGGCGACGATCGAGGAGGGGTCCATGGCCTTCTCGATGGGCACGCCGCGGGAGATCGGCAGCTTGTCGGGGTCGCCGGAGAGGTGGCCGTCCATACCGTAATGGGCGGTGTAGACGGCGCTCGACTTGACCCCCGCGGCCGCCAGCAGATCGGCGTAGCGGATGCCAGTCCACTCCGGGCAGCCGACCGCGCCCAGGGTCCATTGGTTGCCCTTGGCCGGCGGGTTGAAGGCGGCCCGTCCGTTGCCGCCGCACTCCAGCTGCAGCTGCAGCTGGACCACCTCGAACTTGCTCTTGAGGTCGTCGAGAGAGAGGGTCAGGGGCGTGTCGACCTCGCCGTCGACGGTCAGGCTCCAGCCGGTCGCGTCCATCTTTTCCGCCATCTCCGGCACCGTGCCATTATTGCGCACGAAGAAACGCTCGTTGGGCGTCACGTCGTCGTTCAGCAGGCTGGGCGGGGTCTCGGCGTTGATCGGCCGGTCGTTGAGGACGATCAGGCCGTCCTTGCCGACCAGCTTGAAGTCCGTTGTCTCGTCGGCCAGGGCGGAGGGGATGAGCCCGGCCGGCATGTTGCGGTGAAACGGGATCGTCGCGCCCACGGCGGCGCTCATCGCGGCCAGGCCGGCGCCCCGCAGGAAGCCGCGCCGGTTGCTCTCGGCGATCCGGCCGAAGACCAAGTAGTCCGCGCGTTCCGGATCTTCTTCGTAAAGCTCGCAAAGTCCGCGCTCTTTCGCGCCGTCTGACATGGCCTTCCTCCCTCTGTTCGACCTATTCGGCTATCACGTGTCGCGTCGGTGTCCGGCGCTTAGAAGACAAGACTCGATTCACGCCCGCTTTATTCCCAGCGGGAGAAAAACATCTGTGGAAAAGCAAAAGCGGGGCTAGCAAGCGCCCTTAAGCGGCGCAGGGGCGGCTACGGGCGCGGCTTTCGGCCAGGGCGACGCGGGTCTCGGGTCCCACCGGCGCTTGCTTCAGGCTCGCTTCGTGGACCGAGTGCAATACCACCTGGTAGTGCTTCGGGTCCATGCCGCTGGCAAGCAGGGCATAGCCCAGGCCGCCGACCCGCCAGACGTAGTGCTGGCGGCCCGCGCCGGCCAGCATGACCGGCTTTTGCGGCAGGGCGGCGACCGCCGGCAGGACGATCAGGCTGACCCGGCAGCCGCGGGTGCCCCGGTAGCCGACGTGGAGGCCCTGGCCGTGCTCCGAGGCGAGCGGTTGCACGTATCCGACCGTCAGCCGGGCGCCCGACAGGTCGGGCACCTGTGCCGCCCGGCCCAGGTGCGACAAACTGACTAGCAAGGCGTCGGCGGTGGGCTCGGCTGCCTCGCCCGGCTCGGCACGGGCCCAGGCCTGGTGCAGCTGGACGGCGAAGTCGTGCCAGGCCGGCTGGGCGGTTTCGCGGTCCGCGGGGGTCAGCAAAGCGGCGGCCAACACGACGAACGCGGCCGTGGCGGCGGTCGCGCCGAGCCAGGCCCAAGTCCGGCGGAACGGCTTCGCCGTTCGGTCTTCGGCCGGCGGTGCGGTCCTGCAGAGCCCGGCAAGCTCGGACGGTAGCGGCGCTTGGCCTTGCTCCCGGACCGTGGCCTTGAGGCGCGCGAGGGTCGCGACCTGATCGGCCAGCGCCGGGTCCTCCGCCACGGCCCGGGCCACGCCGGCGGCCTCCGTCGGCAAGAGTTCGCCGTCGGCATAGGCGTTGAGGTCGCACCAGTTCGGCTTCTTCTCGCTCATGCGCGCCTCGCCGTGCGGTGGGGAACCAGGCTGTGGACGTTGTGCTCCGAGATGGCGGCCAGAAGGGCGCGCCGGGCCCGGCTCAGCCGGCTCATTACCGTGCCCACGGGCACCTCGAGGAGCGCCGCTGCCTCGCTGTAACTGAAACCGGCGATATCGACCAGTGCGATGATGTCCCGATGCGCGGGACTCAGGCTGGTCATACCGGCCCGCACTGTCAGCTGGTTGATGAGGCTTTCCTCGACCCGAAGACTGGCCGGATCCGCCGTCTCCGGCTCGTCGTCCAGGCAGAGCAAGGTGGGATTGCCGTTGCTGAGCCGGTCGATCGCGGCATTGCGAAGGATGCGGAACAACCAGGCCCGAAAGGCGGCTTGATCAACAGGCGCTTGGCGGGCGGCCAGGGCCTTGACGGAGCAGTCTTGCACAAGCTCGAGCGCGAGGTCGCGGTTGCCGGTCAGGCTGAGCGCGAAGCCGAACAGGCGGCCCATGTAGGGCTCTAGGCGGTTATTGCCGTCGCCGGCCATTTCGCCTCCCATGCTCCCGCGACAGTGGTCTTTTTGTTGTTTCACAATCCTGGCGTCCAAGTCGGAGGACGGCAAGACCTTTGCGACCGGCGGCTTCGCGCGGATTTGGGCCGTCTGGCCGCAGCCGTCGAACCCGAGGTTGACGGGGGGTGCCAAAGCGCGGGAAACAAGACCATGGCCGATAGGAACGACACGACCGACACGCCCGAGTATCGCTCAGCCGTGTTGACGGTTGCCGAGACCTATGCCGCAGACGCCGGGGCGGAAGCGGCGGGCGCGGCTGGGGTCGTGCTGATGGAGAACGCCGGGCGGGCTGTGGCCGACGCGGTTCGCGCCCGCTGGCAGCCGCGGCCGGTGGCGGTGCTCTGCGGCCCCGGCAACAACGGCGGCGACGGCTTCGTCGCGGCCCGCCATCTGGCCGAAGCCGGCTGGCCGGTCCGCCTCGCCTTGCTCGGCGCGCGGTCGGACCTGAAAGGCGACGCCGCCCATCACGCGGGCGCCTGGGACGGCGAGGTCGTTGAACTGTCTCCCGAGGTGATGGAGGAGGGCGCTCTTGTGATCGACGCCCTGTTCGGTGCCGGCCTCGCCCGGCCCCTCGAGGGCCCGGCCCGGGAGACGATCGAGGCCGCGGCCGATGGCGCCTATCCGGTGGTCGCCGTCGATGTGCCCAGCGGCCTCGCCGGCGACACCGGCCAGGTGGCGGGCGACGCCATCGCGCCGGCGGACCTCACGGTCACCTTCTTCCGCAAGAAGCCGGGACACCTGCTGCTGCCGGGGCGCACCTGCTGCGGCGAGCTGCTGGTCGCCGACATCGGCATTCCCGAGGCGGTCTTGCAGGACATCCGGCCGACCTGCTTCGAGAACGGGCCGGATCTCTGGTCCGGCGCGTACCCCTGGCGGGGCCCGCAGGATCACAAGTACGATTTCGGCCATGCCTTGCTGGTCGGCGGCGATACCATGACCGGCGCGGCGCGCTTGGCCTCACGGGCCGCGCTCAGGGTCGGCGCCGGGCTGGTGACCTTGGCTTGCGCCGAGCACATGTTGCCGTTCTACGCCCTGTCGACGCCCTCTGTGATCACTGCCCCGCTCAGCGGCCGGGGAGATTTCAGGGGGTTGCTCGCAGACCCCCGCAAGAACGCGGTCTTGATCGGGCCCGGCAACGGCGTCAGCCGCGAGACCCAAGGACGCGCCTTGGCCGCCCTTGCGGCGGACAAGCGCACGGTGCTCGACGCCGACGCCCTGTCGGTCTTCGAGGCCCAGCCCGCACCGCTGTTCGACGCTATTGCGGACTCGGAGTCCGGTGCCGTGGTGTTGACGCCGCACGACGGGGAATTCGCCCGGGTGTTCGGCGATCTGGCGTCCGGTGCCGGCCGGCTCGCCCGGGCCCGCGCCGGGGCCGGGGCCAGCGGCGCGGTCGTCGTGCTGAAGGGCGGCGATACGGTGATTGCCGCGCCCGATGGCCGGGCGGCGATCACTGCGAACGCGCCGCCCGAGCTCGCCACCGCCGGGAGCGGCGACGTGCTGGCGGGCCTGGTGGTCGGGCTGCTGGCCCAGGGCATGCCGGCCTTCGAGGCCGCCGCCGCGGCCTGCTGGCTTCATGGCGAGGCCGCCCGGCGGCTCGGCCCGGGTCTGATCGCGGAGGATCTGAGCGAGGCCTTGCCCGGCGTTCTGGCGGACCTCAAGGGCGCCTGCGCGGCCGGCAGTATCCGCTAAATCCCACAAATCCTGTGAGAAATTTATATTTAACGCGGGCTTAACCGACTGTCGGGCAATCTCGGGGCCAGCGTGGAAAGGGCGGCGGTTGGCCCGCCGCCCGGCACGGCTTGGCAGAGGGATTGGCGGGATGTTCGGTTCTTCGGTGGGAAACCTGTTCAGGGCGAGCGACAAGCCGCTCGACGTGGGCGCGGTGCGCGAAGGCGCGATCTACCGTCACAGCGGCCCCGGTGCGTTGACGGAAACCGCCAAGGTCGTGCATGTCGGCCCGGACCTCATGGGGATCACCCATGTGCGCTACCGGGTGATGGTTGAAAACGCTCGGGAGCACAGGGCCATTTTCGAAGAGTCCCGCACCCTCAACATCGAGACCTTCACCGACTATTTCTCCGAGGCGGTCGAAGCCTGAGAGGCCTGCCGGGCGGCCGGCAAGTTTCCCAACCCTGGGCGCGGGCCTGAGCGGCGGGCGCTCACAAGGCTCGACAGGCCCTGATTAGACGGCGCAGAGCTCGCCGGCCGCTTGACTGCGCACCCAGTCGACCGCGGAAAGCGCCTCCAGGTCGGACCACTCCGGGCGAACCCGCTGCACGACCTGTGCGGCAAACT
>CALJXB010000437.1 GCA_937974415.1 uncultured Kiloniellales bacterium | reverse complement strand
CAGCCTGCCCAAGGTCGGGCGGGTCAAGCTCGCCTACATGCTGACCCCCCAGGGCCGGATCTGGAGCGAGGCGACCGTCGCCCGCCTCGAAGACAAGCGCTACCTGCTGTGCGGCCCAACCCTGGCCGACCGCCGCGACTTTGATTGGCTGAGCGGCCACCTGCCGGCCGACGGCTCGGTCACTTTGCGGATGGGCAGCGCCCGCGACGCGGCCTTGATGGTGATGGGCCCGGCGTCCCGGCAGCTGCTGTCCCAATTGACCGACGCGGACTTGTCGAAAGAGTCGGCGCCCTGGATGTCCGCCGCCGAGATCGCGGTCGCCGGGCGGCCGGCCACGGCGTTGCGGGTGTCCTATGTGGGTGAATTGGGCTGGGAGTTCCACTTGGCGTCGGCCGACCTCGCGGCCGTCTACGGCGCGATCCGCGAGGCCGGCGCGGACCTCGGCCTGGCCGACTTCGGCTCCTATGCGCTCAATGCCATGCGGCTCGAAAAAGGCTATCACGCCTGGGGCCTGGACTTCGGCCCGGAATACACCGTCTTCGATGCCGGCCTCGAGGCCTTCGTGAAGTTCGACAATCCCGGCTTCGTCGGGCGCGAGGCCGTGCTCAGCCAACGCGAACGGGATCCCGACTGGTCCTTCCACGGCTTCATCGTCGAGGGCGGCGATGTCGATCCCCTGCCCAGCGATCCGATCTTCCGGGGCGACGAATGGGTCGGCTACGTCACCTCGGGCGGGACGGGCTTTCGCATCGATCAGCGCCTGGCGCTCGGCTACATAAAGCGGAGCCTCGCCGACGCCGAGCCCGCATTCGAAATCGAGATCCTCGGCGAACGGCGCACGGCACTTCGCGTGCCACGGCCGTTCTACGACCCCGAGAATGAGCGCCTACGCGGCTAGGTCGAGGGTTCGCCGAAACCACGTCTCGATGGACATGCTTTACACGGCCGCCGGTTCGGCTAGTCTGGAAACGCCTATCCATGTGCGGCTAGGGTTCCGTTGCTTCCGCAAGCCTGGACCGAGCGCCGCTATGAGCCGGCCACGGCGGACACCTTAAAGACTAGAAAGCTAGGGGGGGATGGACGGGCGCGCTTCGGCGTGCCTGCAACGTGCTTGTCTTTGAGGTTCGTCACATGACCGTCTTCGGTCTCGTATTGGTGCTAAGCGCCGCCGTTTGCCACGCGACATGGAACTTTTTCGTCAAGCGGATCAACGGCGGCCCGGAACTTATCTGGCTGTTCTCCGTCGTCTCGGTCGTGCTCTACCTGCCGGTCGCGGCCTATATCCTTGCCATCCAACAACGAACATTGGGCCTTTCGCAGAGTGCTTTCGTCATCGGAAGCGCCATTCTGCATCTCGGCTACTTTCTCCTCCTACAGAAAGGCTATCGTCGCGGCGACCTATCGCTGGTCTATCCCACCGCGCGCGCGACGGGCCCATTCCTCTCGACGGTTTTTGCGGTGGCGCTTCTCGGCGAGACGCTCTCTCCGCAGATCGCTGCCGGCGGTGCGGCGGTTATTATCGGAGTCCTTTGCCTGACCGGCGGATTCAAGCGCGACGCCAAGAGCGCCCCGGCCTCCATCCTGTTCGGGCTCGCAGCGGGCTTGCTTATCGGCAGCTATACGGTCTGGGATGCCTATGCTGTCTCGGTCTTGGCGGTCCAGCCGCTCTTGCTGGATTACGTTTCCAGTATAGGCCGCAGCATTCTGCTCGCGCCGATCGCTGCGAAACGGAAGGCGCTGGTCAAGCGCCACTGGGCAAATCACCGCCTTGAGGTGATCGCGATCGCCGTCTTCAATCCGCTCGCCTATATCCTCGTGCTTTATGCGCTGACGTTCACGCCGGTGGTCTACGTCGCACCGACGCGCGAGGTCGGCGTTCTCATCACGGTGCTGATGGGTAGCGTCCTGCTCGGCGAAGGCGAGCTCCGGAAAAGGATGATTTGGGCCGTCTTGATTGTGATCGGCACGGCCTTGCTGGCAACCGCATAGCTTGCCCCTGGGCCCAACCCGTCGGGCGAAACGGTCCGGCGTCGCATTCGCCGGCGGATCGCTCAATTTGGAGGAAGACTTCGCGCGACCTTTCCGCGAGAGTGGGATGGGGCGCCGAAGGTCGATCCTGAGTTCGAGGGTGGCGCATACTTGGCCGGCGGCCGTTCCAATTCAGATGTGTGCCGTCGCTAGCGAGGTAGGACTATGACATTGACGGGTGGGTGTCTTTGCGGCGCGGTCCGCTTCGAGACCGACGAACAGCCCCAGTGGATCGAGCACTGCCATTGCATTCAGTGCCGGAAGGCCTCCGGCGCCGCGTTCCTCAGCGGGCTGATGTATCGGGCCGAGGAGATTCGTTGGAGCGGCGAGCCCAAGAGCTACGAAAGCTCACCTGGCATTCGGCGCACCTTCTGCGGCATCTGCGGCGGCTCTCTTGCATTTCGCCAGGACGCGGCGCCGGAAAAGGACTGCTTGCTGCTGGGCGCATTCGACGATCCGTCGAAAATCGAGATCCACGACAACGTGAATCACATCTTCGCCGAACGGGAGTTGGCGTGGCTGCATGTCGACGACGGATTCCCAAGAGTCGAGGGAATGCCCGACGGCCTCTTTCGGATCGATTGACGCCAGGCGTCTGGACTTAGGGTGGGAGGCCGGGCCAGAACGGCCGACTCGTGGCCTTGGACGGCTTCGCTTGAAACAATACCGAGAGCTCTCCGGTCGGGGGCAGAAAAACGGTCTCGCCAGCCGGATCGGAAAGCAGGTCCTCCGGCCTGAGAACGCTCCGATTGTCGAGGAAGTACACCGTGTCTTCCAAATTCGTCGCCATAGGTCTTTCCGCCATTGGTCACCTCACGGGAGCCATGGAACCCAAAGCAACGAACCGAAACGTTTCTTGTTATTGATGCGATCATCCCAACCGGACGGCCGCCAGCATACCATTTCCAGCGGCCAGCTGAGAACAAAAAACCTTGCGCGGGCGCTTGCGCTTCGCCGGCCCATCGCCGCAGCCGAAGTCCGGCGCCCACTGGCCGGGCCGGCGCATTGTCGCCGTTAACCGGGCCGGCCGTGCAGACGCCCCGCACGCCTGGGCCGCGACGAGCACCGTTAATCTTGCTTTAACCACAAACTGTAAGATTTCGGATTGCAATCGGCCTCCCTCCCCGACTTGGACCAGGTCATGGCAAGCTCCGAGCGTGACAGTAAAGCGATCCCCGTGCCTGAAGCCCGAGCGGCGAATGCGACGCTCTGCCCATCGGTGGCGGCAGGTCGGACGC
>CALJXB010000436.1 GCA_937974415.1 uncultured Kiloniellales bacterium | reverse complement strand
AAGTCAGCGAAAGGCAGACATGCGCATCGAGACGGCGGCTCTCGGGACATAGCTCGGCCCCGCTTTGACGCCGGCCTACGATCGACCGCGAACAAGCTAGATCGCCGGCGGTCTATCGCTTAGAGTGCCGAGAGCTGCGGCGCGGCCCCGGGCTCCTGCATCGGGACGGCGTGCGCATCGCCCAATGGTGACCAAGGGGAGAGGGGAGCATGAGGTTTCGGCCGCTTCACGACCGCGTCGTCGTCCGCCGCCTGGAGCAGGAGGAGCGGAGTGCCGGCGGCATCATCATTCCGGACACCGCCCAGGAAAAGCCCATGCAGGGCGAGGTGGTGGCGGTCGGCCCCGGCAGCCGCGCCGACGACGGCAAGCTCGCCCCGCTCGACGTCGAGGCGGGCGATCGGATTCTGTTCGGCAAGTACTCCGGCACCGAGGTGAAGATCGACGGCGAGGAACTCGTCATCATGCGCGAGTCCGACATCATGGGCGTCATCGCCTAGGTCCGCTTAGCAAATGCCATGAGGCAGGTGTCATGACGGCCGAACGCGAGCGGGCGCTGGCGGTCTTTCCGGCCGGCATCTCGAATGGCGAGTTCGGGCTGCCGGACGACGGCATCGTGGTTATGGCCCGCGGTGAGGGCTGCCGCCTGTGGGACAGCGGCGGCAAAGAATATCTCGACTTCTCCATGGGATGGGGTTCGGTCCTGGTGGGGCACGCGCGCCCCGAGGTTGTCGCGGCGGTGCGCGAACAGGCGGGCAGGGGCTCCAACTTCGCCTATCTAAATCGAGGGGCGCTGGATCTGGCCGAGGAGGTCGCGCGGATCTCGCCGGCGGCCGAGCGCTTGCGCTTCTGCGCCTCGGGCACCGAGGCCACCATGTATTGCCAGCGCCTGGCCCGCGCCTTCACCGGCCGCCCAAAGATCCTCAAGTTCGAGGGCGCCTACCATGGCGCCAACGAGGCCGGGGTCACCAGCCTGTTTCCGACCCGGCTGCCGGACTTCCCCGAGCCGGAGCTCACCAGCGCCGGGACCCCGGACGCCAAGCACAGTTTGCTGGTGGCGCCGTTCAACGACCTCGAGACGACCGAGGCGCTGATCGGCGAACACGCGGCGACGCTCGCCGGCGTCATCGTCGAGCCCCTGCAGCGTTGCACGCCGCCCGTGGCCGGCTTCCTCGAGGGCTTGCGAGCCGCATGTTCGAAGCACGGCGTATTGCTCATCTACGACGAGGTGGTGACGGGCTTCCGCCTCGCCTACGGCGGCGCCCAGGAGTACTACGGCGTGGTGCCCGACCTGGTGGCCTACGGCAAGGCGCTAGGCGGCGGCTATCCGATCGGCGCCTTCGGCGGCCGGGCCGAGGTCATGGAGATGGTCAACGAGCACCGCATCGGCCGGCCGGATTATGTCTGGATGGCCTCGACACTGGGCGGCAACCCGGTATCCTGCACCGCCGCCAACGCGGCCCTCGCCGTGTTCCGCGGCGCTGGCGTCTACCAGGGCCTGCACGCCCTCGGCGCCAAGTTCCGCGACAGTATCGGACGCGTGCTTGCAGATCACGGCCTGACCGCGCAAGTCATCGGCGACGGCCCCTTGGCGCAGATCGTGTTCAACGCCGAGCCCATTCGCGACTACCGCTCGGGCTACCGCAGCGACAGGGCCTTCGGGCGGCGCCTCATGCTGGCCCTGTTCGAGCGCGGCATCTTCCTCAACCCCCTGGGCACCAAGCTCTATCTGTCGCTGGCTCACGACGAGGCCGTCTGCGGTGCCTTTTGCGACCGCCTGGACGATGCCCTTGGCGCCCCACGCGCGGTCGCCGAGTGAATCAATGTCGCAAGAGACTCGTTAAACGCGGCGAAAGACCGATCCGTTGTGAATTGACCGGGAGGGACCTTCCATGGCTGAGACTTTGACCGTGGCACCGCGCCAGGGCTTCAAGAGCTTCCTCGACGTGCCACTTGCCCTCGACCTCGACAACCTCGACGCCCACGTGGCGATCCTCGGCATTCCCTACGGCGATCCCTACTCGATCGACGAGGTGACCAACGACCAGACCAACGCGCCGACGGCGGTGCGGCAGGCCTCCGACGCAATCAGCGGCGGCCCAAATCAATGGGACTTCGACCTGGGCGGCACGGTCCTCGACGGCCGTCCCGTGAAGCTGGTCGACTGCGGCGATGTGCCCGGCGAGGCGCGCGACCTGGACGGCCATTATCGCCGGGCCGAGGCGGCGGTGCGCAAAATCCTGGCGGCCGGCGCCCTGCCGGTTACCATCGGCGGCGATCACGGCGTGCCGATTCCCGTGCTGCGCGCCTTCGAGGGCCGCGGGCCCATCACCTTGGTCCACATCGACGCGCACCTCGACTGGCGGGACGAGGTGAACGGCGCCCGCGAGGGCTATTCGAGCCCGATCCGCCGGGCCTCGGAGATGGACCACGTTGGGGAGATTCATCAGATCGGTTTGCGCTGCCAGGGTAGCGCCCGGGCCGAGGAAGTCGACGCGGCGCTCAGCTACGGCGCGCAGCTCGTCACCGCCTTCGAGCTGCACGACATCGGCATGGACGCGGTCCTCGCGCGCATCCCGGATGGCGGAGACTACTATCTCACAATAGACGCCGACGGCCTCGACCCGTCCGTCATGCCGGCAGTAGCGGGGCCGGCGCCTGGGGGTGTCACCTATCACCAGACGTGCAAACTGATTCACGGCCTGGTCGCCAAGGGCCGGGTGGTCGGCATGGACATCGTCGAGATCACGCCCAAGCGCGACCTGAACGCCATCACCAGCATCACCGCCGGGCGGCTGATCCTCAACCTGATCGGGACCGCCGTGCGGGCCGGCTACTTCGAGGACTGAGGGCGCCGCCGGGCGGCCGCAGCGTCAGCAATCGCGGGACTTAGCGCGATTGCGAGTCTCCCGTATTGCCGACCTGAGACGGCGGCTCGGCGCCTTGTGGCAGGGTGATCTCCGCGTCCGGATCGTTCACCAGAATGGTGATCTGGTGCCGGTCGGCCGGCAGCGGCTTGTCGGTCACGAAGGCCCATTCGCCGGCCCAGTCCGCCCTGACCTTGCCGATCGGCTCGCCGTTGTGGAGCAGGATGAGGTCGGCGTAGGGCGCGGCGCGTCCGGCGATGACGGCGGAGCCGTCGGGCTCGACGCGAACCAGATCGAAGCTCGGCAGGCTGCTGGCCTCGGGCGCCGCGTCGGCGTTGTCGTCCTCGGCCTCCTGCGGCGCGGTGCCGGCGACGGACTGGGGCCGGTCGGCCTCCAAGGTCTCGGCCGGGCCTTCGGCGGTTGCGGCCTCCGCACCGACCTGGGCGGGCGCCTCGGGGCCCGGCGTGGCGCCGAGATGGTCCCGTTCGACGATATAGAAGATCCCGGCGGCAATGCTAACGGCCACCAAGGTCCCGATGAAAGGGCCGGCCAGGCCGTGACTTCCAGGCGACGGCGGGGGGCGATTGGTGGTGCCGGTTGCGGGCCTCGGCTCGACGCGGGCCGGCGCCGCGACCGCGCTCGACGGGCTCCCGGGAGACTCTGTCCGGGGAGACTCGCTTCGGGGAGACTCGCTTCGGGCGGGCACCAGGGTACGCCGCAAATCGATCGACAAAACGCTCGCCGGACCGTCGTCCGGGACCTTGGCCTCCGCTTGATCTGGCTTCGGCGCTACCGTGCCGGCCTGGTTTTTTAGCGGACGACCGGCCAGGGGCTTGGAACAGGCCGGCATGGCCCGGCCCTTGGCGGCGAAGAGGTCGGTGGGCGTATCGGGCGACAAGGTCATGACTGGCGCGACGTCAGGGCAACACGCATCTGCGGCGCCGCGGCGGGGGTCCCCAGGCCGAGGGTAGTCGTTGGGCGCGCGCCGGCGATGCGTTGATGCAGATAGGACCAGAGGCTCTCGATCTCCTCGCTTCCCGGCGACTTGGGCGCGAGCTCCATCACCGTCCGGCCGTCGGTCATGCTCAAGGCGAAGGCGACGCGCTGGTGGACGACAGTCGGCGCCAAGTGGCCGTGGCGCGACAGGAGGGCCAGGGTCTCGTTGGTGATGCGGGCGTTGGCCACGGCGGCATTGACGACGAAGACCAGCGGCTTGCCGAGCCGTTCGGCGAGTTCGATGGTGGCGCCGATCGACCTCAGGTCATGGGGGCCCGGCCGGGTCGGAATCACCACCAGCTCCGAGAGGCCGATGAGGTCGCCGACTTCCGCGTTGACCGTCGGCGGCGTATCCACGATGAGATACTCGAGCCCCTGCGTGCGCAGGTTCTCGATCTCGCCGGCGAGGCGCTCCAGGGGAATGCGGACGTACAAGGGGCTGGCGACCGGCCGCGCATTCCACCAGTCGGACAGGTTGCCTTGCGGGTCGATGTCCATCAATCCCACCGGCCCCTGACCGGCGCGTTCGGCCGCGACGGCGAGATGGCCAGCAAGAGTGGTCTTGCCGACGCCGCCTTTGCGGGAGGCTATTGCGATGATTTTCATAGTGTTTCGACCGCTATGGGCTCCGAGTGGACAGCTTTCCTACGAAATGGGTTAACAAAAAGTTAACGCGTGCGCGCCCTGGTTCTCTGGGGGCTTCCGAGCCTCGCGCCCCTGTGCGCGGGGCGCCGCCGGCCGCCCGTGGGCCCGACTCCGGCCGGCGCGCGTTCAGGTTATCCGCCGCCGGCCGTGCTTGTAGATGACGCCGCCCTTCATCACCAAGTCGACTTGGGTGAGCGCCGTGATGTCGGCCAGGGGGTCGCGGGCGACGGCGATGACGTCGGCCAACTTGCCCTGGTCGAGGCTGCCGAGCTCCTTGTCTTGGCCGAGCAGCTTGGCCGGGTTCATGGTCGAGGCATAAATGGCCGCAGCCGGGGTCAGGCCGGCGCCGGTCACCATCTCGACGATCTCCTGGGCGTTGTCGCCGTGATGGTTGCCCGGCGTGCCGGCGTCGGTGCCCATGGCGATCGGCACCTTGAGTCGGTGGGCCAGGCGGATCGCCTTGCGGTGCTGTTCGTCGGTGCCGACAAGGCGCGCGCGCTCGTGCTCGGGGATGGTCTCGCGGATGTGGCGATCGCGCAGCATGGCCGGGGTGACGCAGAGGGTGGGCACCAGGAAGGTGCCCTTCTTGGCCATCAGCTGGAGCACGGCCCGGTCGGCGAAGGTGCCGTGCTCGATGGAGCCGGCGCCGGCCTCCACGGCGTTCAGGATGCCGTCCACGGCGTGGGCGTGGGCGGCGACGTGCTTGTAGTTGTCCCGGGCGACGGCGACGGCCGCCTCGAGCTCGGCCCTAGTGAACTGGATGGCGCGGGAGTCCTCGCTCTCGGGCGACAGCATGGCGCCGGTCGCCATGACCTTGATCAGGTCGGCGCCCTTGGCGATCTGTCGCCGGGCGCCGGCGATCACCTGCTCGACCCCGTCGCAAATCTCGTACATGCCGGGATAGTAGTCGGCGCCGCTGGTGGTGATGGACAGCAGCTTGCCGGCGAGGAACAGGCGCGGCGCAATGACGTGGCCTTGCTTCGCCGCTTCGCGCACGGCCATCTCGGCATGGTTCCAGCCGCCCACGTCGCGCACCGTGGTGAAGCCGGCCATGAGGGTGCGCCGGGCGGCCTCAGCGCAATGGAGGGCGACCAGGGCGTCGCTGCGCCGGGCCGGGGCGTAGGGGTCGGCCGTGTCGGTCGGCAGGGTCAGGTGCACGTGACAATCGATCAGGCCGGGCAGGAGAGTGCGGCCGGCGAGATCGATCACCTTGGCGCCTTTCGGCGCCGCCTTTTTGCGGGTGATTTCGACGATCCGTTCGCCCTCGACCACCAGGTTGCCGTTCTTGGTGCGGCCGCGCTGGACGTCGAGGATCTTTGCGTTCGCGAGCCAAAGCATGGGCGAGGGCCCCCCCATCGTGATTGCTCCTGCCGGCCCGAGCGACCATGCGCCCGCGACGGCAGGGCTAGAGACTAAAGGCTCGCTCGCGGTTCGCGGAAGCGGTAATTCGGCCGGCGGCCCATGCCCAGAGCGGGCCGCCAAGCCCTTGCTTCGGTGGGTGTATCTCGATACGTAAGAATTGACACAAATAAAAAACAAATATAGTTAAATTTCTTCTCGAATTTATTTTGTAAACTTAAATAAATCTTGACAAAAACTTACTTCATGTTAGTATTCCGTTAGGCATTATGGAGTGGCGCACATGATCGGGACGATCATCGAGTTTTCAACCGACGAAAGCGGGGCGACCGCGCTCGATTACGCGCGGATTGCGGCCTTGGCTGCGGTCGGCCTGGTGGGCGCCTACGACATTTTCGGCCAGATCTTCGCGAACGGCTTCGCGGGCGGACTGGCTTCCATCGCCTCCGGCCTGGAAACGGTCGCGAATTAGGGTTTGCAGGGCCCGGCCGGGGGGCCGGCCCGAATCGCCCATTGGGTTCTTGGTTCTTGGTTCTTGGTTCTTGGTAAGTGGTAGCGTGACTTTTTAGTTGTTTGACTCTCTAGGGGTGGGTTGACGTCGGGGCGGTCCTTCGGGATCGCCCCGCCGCATTTTTCCGGGCGGGGCGGCCCGTAGGACCGCCGGCCGGTCCCACCACGTTTCACCCACCGGCGCCCGCCGCCGCCTCCAGAGCGAAGACCTCGATCTCCTCGCTGCGGCCGCGCAGCTTGTGGGGGCCCACGGGCGCGAGCCGGAAGTCGTTCGTGACGGCGGCCCGGACCGCCCCCGAGACCAGGATGACGATGTCCTGCTCCTCGCCGCCGAACTGCTTGCCGGCCTCCTCCAGGCGCTGGGCGACGATCACCGGGTCGCCGATCACCGTGTAGTTGATGCGCCCCGGGCTGCCGATGTTGCCGACCACCACCCGGCCCAGGTGGACGCCGATGCGCATGCGGATCTGCGCCGCCCCGCGCTCGGCCTGCTCTCGGTTGAACGCGCGCAGCCCGTCAGCGATGGCGAGTGCCGCCCGGCAGGCCCGGTCCGCCCGGTCGGGCACGCGCTCGGGCGCGCCCCAGATTGCCATGACGGAATCGCCCATGTACTTGTCGATGACCCCGCCCTCGGCCTCGACCCGGTCGGCCACCATGGTGAAATGGCCGTTCAGGAAGTCGGCGGCCTCGGGCGCCGTCATGCGCTCGGAGAGTTGAGTGAAGTTGACCAGGTCGGTGAACAGCACCGCCACCTCCCGGTGGGCCGATTCGACCGCCTCGTCCTTGTGCAGCCGGATCAGGCGCTGCACCAGGCTGCGCGGCACGTAGCGCTCGAACCAGCGCAGGCCTTCGAGCATGGCGTTGAAGGAGCGCGCCGCCTCGTTCAGCTCCCGGAAAAAGCTGCCGGGGATCGGATCGACCGTCGCCAGGTCCAGGTTGTAGATCTTCTTGGAGCCCTCGGCCAGGCGCCGCACCGGCCGGGCGATCTGCCGGCCGATAAAGCCGGCGACGACGGCGGAGACCAGCGCAATGGCGAAACAGATGATGATCGCCCACTTGAGGCGCAGCGCCTCGGATAAGAGGTCGCTCGAGGGGAAGTAGGTGCCGACCAGCAGGGGCTTGTCGGTATATCCCGCGAGCTCGCGGTGGAGGACGATGAAGCCCTGGTCGGCGAAGCGGACGAACTTCACTCCCGGGCCGGCGACGATGCGCTCCTCGAGGAA
>CALJXB010000435.1 GCA_937974415.1 uncultured Kiloniellales bacterium | reverse complement strand
GAGCAGCGCATCGTGCGGGCGCTCGAGGCCTTCGGCTGCCTCCTCACCAACACCTGCATCAACTATCAGACGGTCATGGCGCCGGTCCTCGGCGAGCACGTGGCCTATGGCGACACCGGCTCGGTCAACTACGCCAACAGCGTCTGCGGCGCGCGCAGCAACTTCGAGGGCGGGGTCGCGGCCCTCTGGGCGGCGCTGACCGGGCGGACGCCGCGCTACGGCATGCACCTGGAGGCGGAGCGGAAAGCATGGAGCGTCTTCGAACTGAAGTTCCGGCCCCGTGAGCTCACCGAATGGGGTGCCGTCGGCGGCGTGGTCGGGCGCCAGTTGCGCTCCTACTGGGACATCCCCATCATCGCTGGCGTCGACGAGGCGCCCGGCTCGGACGCCCTGAAACACCTGGCGGCCGCCCTCGGCAGCTACGGCGCCACGCCCCTTTTTCATGTGGCCGGGGCGACGCCGGAGGCGCCGGATCTGCAGACGGCGACGGCCGACGGCGCCCGCGGCCCGATGCCGCTGGCGCGCGCCGACGTGGAGGCCTTCCACTCGGGCTTCGCCCGCCACGACACGGGGGTCGACCTGGTGGTCTTCGCCGCACCGCAACTCTCCCTGCTGGAGCTCCAGTCCCTGGCGGGCCTGCTGGACGGCCGCCGGGTCGCCGACGGGGTCTCGCTCCTGGCCGCCACCACCGAGGAAAACGCCGCCGCCGCCCGGCGCATGGGCCTCGCCGAAAAGATCGAGGGGGCGGGCGGCGAAATCCTCGAAGGCGTCTGCTTCTACAACATGTACGCCCGGGAGATCGGCGAGGCGAAGGGCTGGCGCCGGCTGGTGACCAATTCGGCCAAGCTGGCCAACATCATCAGCGGTTACGGCTACGACCCGGCGCTGGCCTCCATGGCGCGCTGCGTCGAGGCCGCGTGCCGCGGCCGCCTGGGGAGCTAGCCTCATGGGCGCAATCCTCATAGCCGGACGAGCCATGGGCCCCAAGGTGACGGGCGAGGCCCTGGTCGCCACCGACGGCTTCTCCGCCCGCTACGACCTCGACCGGATCAAGGGTGTCTTCTCCCGGCCCAGCCACGCGCTCTACGGCACCAGCTACGTGGGCCGGGTGCTGGTGCTCGACCGGGCCAAGGGCGGGGTCGCCAGCGCCTGGATGTTCAACGAAATGGTCGAAAGTGGCCGCGCCCCGGCAGCGCTGCTGATGAACTGGTCCAACCCGGTGCTGGCCCAGGGCGCCGCCCTGGCGGGGCTCACCCTGGCCGACGCCTTCGAGACCGACATCACGACGGCAGTGAAGACAGGGGACTTGCTGGAGGTCGACCCCGAGGCCTGCACCGTGCGCATCCTGGGGCGCGAGCGCGAGACATGAGCCAGGCCCCAGAGCAGGCCCCAGAGCAGGCAAAGGTGGCGATCGTCGGCGGCGGCGTGATCGGCCTCAGCCTTGCCTATCACCTCGGCCGGCTGGGCTGCGCCGACGTGCTGCTGCTGGAGCGCAATACGCTCACCAGCGGCACCTCCTGGCATGCCGCCGGCGTGGTCGGCCCCTTGCGGGCCAGCCTGAACCTCACCCGCCTCTCGATCTATGCCACGGAGCTCTTCGGCCGGCTCGAGGACGAGACCGGCCAGGCGACCGGCTACCGCCGGACCGGCGGCCTGTGGCTGGCGCAAACCCAGGACCGGCTGACCGAACTCGCCCGGATCGCCGCCATGGGCGAGATGACCGGCCTCGATGCGCGCATCCTTTCGGCGGCGGAGGTCGGCGAGAAGCTTCCCCTGCTCCGGGTCGACGACCTGGCGGGCGCCCTCTGGGTTGAGGAGGACGGACAAGCCAACCCGGTCGACCTCTGCATGGCCTACGCCAAGGGCGCCCGCGGCACCGGCGTGCGAATCCGCGAGAAGAGCCCAGTGACAGCCATTGAAGAGTCGAGCGCGGGGTTCACGATCACGCTGGCCGACGGAAGCAAGGTCCAGGCCGAAGCGGTCGCCAACTGCGCCGGGGTCTGGGCGCGCCAGGTGGGGGGGCTCGCCGGTGTTCCGGTCCCGGTGCAGGCGGCCGAGCACATGTATGTGGTGAGCGAGCCGGTCGCGGGCCTGCCGGCCCCCTGCCCCATCGTGCGCGACCTGGACGGCGGCATCTATATCAAGGAGGACGCCGGCAAGCTGGTGCTCGGCGGCTTCGAGCCCGACGCCAAGCCCTGGGACCCGGCCGGACCCTCGGGCGACACGCCGTTCCTCATGCTGCCCGAGGACTGGGACCAGTTCGAGCCCTTCCTCACCGCCGGGCTCCGCCGCCTGCCGCTGCTGGAGCAGACCGGCATCCAGACCTTCATGAACGGGCCCGAGGGCTTTACCCCGGACACCAAGCAGGCGCTCGGCGAGGCGCCGAACCTGAAGAACTTCTACGTCGCCGCCGGCTTCAACTCCATCGGCATCGTCTCCTCAGCCGGCGCCGGCAAGGCGCTCGCCGAATGGATCGTTGCCGGCGAAGCGCCCATGGACCTCTGGGAGGTCGACATCGCCCGTTTCGATCCCGCTGCGGCGAGCCGACGTTTCCTCACCGCGCGGGTGCGCGAGGCGGTCGGCAACCAGTTCGACATGCACTGGCCCCACAAGCAGCCGAAGACCGGACGGGGCGTGAAGCGCTCGCCGCTTCACGAAGCCCTCGCCGCCCAAGGCGCGGTGTTTGGCGCCCCGGCGGGCTGGGAGCGGCCCCTGTGGTTCGCCGCGACGGCCGAGGAAGCGGAGCTGCGCTACAGCTACGGCGACCAGCCCTGGTGGCCCTGCGCCGCCCGTGAGGCCACCGCGCTAGCCGAAAGCGCCACCCTCATCGAGCTCACGCCATTCACGAAGATTCTCCTGCAAGGCCCTGATTCGGAAGATTTTCTTCAGCACCTCTGCGCCAACGACATGGCGGTCGCGCCGGGCCGGACGGTCTACAGCCAAATGCTGAACCGGCGCGGCGGCATCGAGGCCGACGTGACCGTGACGCGCCTCGCCGACGACCGCTTCTGGCTGGTCGGCGGCGCCCCGACCCGGGTGAAGGACCTGGCCTGGCTGCGGCGTCACGTGAAAGAGGACGAGCGGGTCGCGATCACCGACCTGACGTCGGCCTACGCGGTGCTCGGCGTCATGGGACCCCGCGCCCGAGTGCTGCTGCAAAGCGTCTCGGACGCAGACCTGTCAAGCGAAGCTTTCCCTTTCGGTACATCTCGCGAGATCGAGGTCGGCCCGGCCCCGGTGCGTGCGACCCGCATCAGCTTCGTCGGCGAGCTCGGCTGGGAGCTCACCATTCCGGCTGAGTCTGCGCGCGCCGTCCATGGTGCCCTCACGGAGGCGGGCGCGGATTTCGGCCTGCGCGCCGCCGGCCACTTCTGCCTCGACGCTTGCCGGCTCGAGAAGGGCTTCCGCCATTGGGGCCATGACATCGGCCCGGACGATACGCCGCTGGAGGCCGGCCTTGGCTTCGCCGTGGCCTGGGACAAGCCCGGCGGCTTCCTCGGCCGCGACGCCCTCGCGCGCCAGAAGGAGGCGGGGGTCGGGCGCCGGCTGCTGCAGTTCCAGGTCGCGGACGGGGAACCCCTACTGCTGCACGACGAGCCGATCTACCGGGACGGCGAACTGGTCGGCCGCACCACCTCCGGCGGCCGCGGCTTCCGCACCGGCCTTGATCTCGCACTCGGCTATGTCCAAGCCGAGCCCGGCGCCACCAGGGCCGATCTCCTCGAAGGCACATACGAGGTGGGCATCGCCGGCCGGCGCTTTCCGCTTAAGGCCCTGGCCCGCGCACCCTATGATCCCGACGGCCTGCGGATGAGGGGCTGAGCAATGCGCACAGAAGCAAGAGTCGTGGTGATCGGCGGCGGCGCCATGGGCTGCTCCCTGCTCTACCACCTGACCGGGCTCGGCTGGACCGACGTGATGCTGGTCGAGAAGAACGAGCTCACCGCCGGCTCGACCTGGCATGCCGCCGGCCTCTGCACCCACTTCGCCCACAACCTCACCATCATGAACCTGCGCGCCCACAGCGTGCGGCTCTATCAGTCCCTCGAGGCCGAGACCAGCCAGCCGGTGAGCTTCCACCCCTCGGGGGCGCTGCGCATCACCCGCTCGCCCGACCGCATGGAC
>CALJXB010000434.1 GCA_937974415.1 uncultured Kiloniellales bacterium | reverse complement strand
CTCCTCGCGGGTCACCGTGAAGCCGCCGGGGCTGCCGGGGGCATAGATCACCTTGCGGATGAGTTCCACGTCGGCCGGCGCGATGACGGCGGGCGGCCGGTTGGAGCCGTAGGCCGCGGCCTCCGGCGAGAGCACGCTGTCCTTCACGGCAGTCAGCGCGATGCGCGACAGCTCGGCCGGACAGGCCACGCACCAGTGCACCGCGTTGAGCAGCAGTTCGAGCTCGCTCATGGCGTCGATGCGGCCATCGCGCTCGATGCTGTCGATCAGCGCGCGGGCTTGGGCGTCATTGACGTAGCCGCGCGGCTTGGATTGCCAGACGAAATAGTCGGTCAGGGCGTCGACGTAGAAGCGGGTCCACTCCGCCGCCTTGTCCTCGCAGGCGTGGTCGAGGCGAAACACCCTTTCGGCTTCCTCGGCGCTCACGACGCCGTCGGGAAAGACCTGCCGGCGCAGGGCCAGCACATCCTCGGCCGAGATCGTACCCGAGTTGCAGATTTGATCGACCAGATCCTGGAAAACGGCAGCTTCGCTCATGGCGCTCATCCCGCGATATTTGAAGGACAGAAGGGTCTCGGCGACCTTGGCGCTAGCATCCCAAATCGAGGTGAAGATTTCTCTAATTCCGAGGCTCGCGGGTTGGGGCCGGGTCGGCTAGAAAGGGCGCTGGACAAAGACACACCCGAAGGGTCCCGCCATGGCGCCACGCACGTCGCCCGATCTGCCGCCTAGCTTGTGGGTCGACACGGCCGCGCCCGCCACGCCCGCGCCCCCGCTCGTCGGCCCGGCGGAGGCGGATGTCGCCGTCATCGGCGGCGGCTTCACCGGCCTTTCGGCGGCGCTTCACTTGGCCGAGGTGGGCAAGCGGGTCGTCCTCTTGGAGGCGGCGGAGCCGGGCTGGGGCGCCTCTGGGCGCAACGGCGGGCAGGTCAATCCCGGCTGGAAAGTGCTGCCGTCGGAGATCAAGAGGCGCTATGGCGCCGAGCGCGGCGAGCGCATCGCTCGCATGGCCAACGGGACCTGCGACCTGGTGTTCGAGCTGATCGAGCGTTTCGAGATCCCGTGCGACGCGCTGCGCCCGGGCTTCCTGCAGGCGTCCTACGGCGGGCGCGGCCGCAAGGCCCAGGAAAACTGGGCCCGTGAATGGTCCGCTTACGGTACCGAGGTCGAGCTCTTGGACCGGGACGGTTTCGCGGCCCTTATCGGGAGCGACAAATACGACGGTGGCATGAGGGACGCGCGCGGCGGCAACCTCCAGCCGCTCTCCTACGCCCGCGGCCTGGCTAAGGCCGCGGCCTGGCTGGGCGCTCAACTGCATGGCGGCTCGCCGGCCACCGAGGTGACGCGACAGGGGGCCGGCTGGCAGGTCACTACCCCGGAGGGCCGGGTCTCGGCCGAGCATCTGGTGATCGGCACCAATGGCTATACCGACGAGCTCTGGCCCGGCCTCAAGGAGACGGTGGTCCCGGCGCCCAGCTTCATCGTCGCCAGCCGTCCGCTCAGCCAGAACCTGGCAAAGACCATCCTGCCGGGGCGCCACGCGGTCTCCGAGACCCGCCGGGTGCTGTTCTATTTCCGCCTGGACCGGGACGACCGTTTCGTCTTCGGCGGGCGCGGCAAGCTGTTCGACAGCGTCGACCACGGCCAGATGGGTCATCTGAAGGCGGAGGCCGTCCGCCTCTATCCCCAATTGGGCGACATCGATTGGGACTTCAGCTGGGGCGGATACGTCGCCGTGACACGAGAGCATACCCCGCGGCTGATGCGCCTGGCACCCGGCGCTTTCGCGGGCCTCGGGTACAACGGCCGCGGCGTCGCCATGTCCACCATGATGGGCAAGCAGCTGGCGCTGGCGATTCTCGGCGAAGACCCGGACATGGAAATCGAACAGCTGCGCGCGATCCCGCTCCATGGCCTGCGCCAAATCGGCATCACGTGGCACCTGCTGAGCGGAGCCTGGCTCGACCGGCTCGATCGCCTGCGCTAGGCGCGCCCGTCAGCAATGGATGCGACCGCCCTGCCCCCGGCACCCGGCGCCTACGTGCTCTTCATCGAGCTGGAGCGGGCGGTGGCGCTACGGGCAACTTCGCTGGTCGCGTCAGAGCTGGCGCCGGGGCGCTACGCCTATTGCGGCAGCGCCCGTGGCCCGGGCGGCCTGCGGGCCCGGCTGTGCCGTCACCTGAAACGCGACAAGGCCGATCACTGGCATGTCGACCATTTGACGGCGGCCGGCCGGATCGTCGCCCTCGGGTTGGCGCCCGGCGGCCGGGAATGCGCCCTCGTCGAGGGCCTTAGCGGCCGACCCGGGGTCGAGGTGCCACTCGCCGGTTTCGGCAGCAGCGACTGCCGGCAATGCCGGGCGCATCTGCTGCGGCTCGCGCGAGACATCGACGCCAAGCGCCTGGCGTGCGACCTAGAGCTAGTTTGGATCGACTGCGGCGGGGTGCCTTAGCTGGTCTTGGCGGCGGTCTCGTCCTTGGAGGATGACTTGCCTTTGGACGCCCCGGCCTCGGGAACCTCGTCCGCGCCGTTGCCCACCTTCAGGGGCGGCACAGACTTGTCCTCGGCCCCGTCCGACTTCTTATC
>CALJXB010000433.1 GCA_937974415.1 uncultured Kiloniellales bacterium | reverse complement strand
GAAGTGCGCGTGGCGCTGCTCGAAGCCGATGTCGCCCTGCCGGTGGTCAAGGATTTCGTCGAGGCGGTGCGCGAAAAGGCCCTTGGCCAGGAAGTGTTGCGCTCGGTCACGCCGGGCCAGATGGTGGTGAAGATCGTGCACGACCACCTGGTCGAGACTCTCGGCCGCGAGGCGGTGCCGCTCACGATCGACGTGACCCCGCCGGCGGTTTTCCTGCTGGTCGGCCTGCAGGGCTCGGGCAAGACCACCACCACCGCCAAGATCGCCCTGCGCCTCAAGAACCGCGAGAAGAAGAAGGCCCTCATGGCCTCGCTCGACGTGCGGCGCCCGGCGGCCCAGGAACAGCTCGCCATACTCGGGACCCAGGCGGAGGTGCGCACGCTCGACATCGTTCCGGGCGAGCCGCCGGTCGCCATCGCGCGCCGCGCCGTGCAGACGGCGGCGCTCGAAGGCTACGACGCGGTCCTGCTGGACACCGCCGGGCGGCTCGCCATCGACGAGGAGCTGATGGCCGAGGTGGCCCAGGTGCGCGACGCCACCAAGCCCCACGAGACCCTGCTGGTGGCCGACGCCATGACCGGTCAGGACGCGGTCACCGTGGCCCGCAGCTTCCACGAAAAGGTTGGCCTGACCGGTATCGTGCTGACCCGGATCGACGGCGACGCGCGCGGCGGCGCGGCGCTCTCCATGAAGGCGGTGACCGGTTGCCCCATCAAGCTGCTGGGCGCCGGGGAAAAGCTCGACGCCCTCGAGGTCTTCCACCCCGAGCGCGTTGCCGGCCGCATCCTCGGCATGGGCGACGTGGTCTCGCTGGTCGAAAAGGCCGCGGAGACCATTGAGGTGGAGGAGGCCGAGAAGCTCGCCAAGAAGTTCGAGAAGGGCCGCTTCGACCTCGACGATCTGGCTGGCCAATTGCGCCAAATGCAGAAAATGGGCGGGCTCGACGGACTGATGGGCATGCTGCCGGGCGTGCCCAAGGTGCAGCAGCAGATGAAGGACGCCAAAATCGACGACGGCATGATCCGGCGCCAATTGGCGATTATCTCCTCCATGACGCCCCTGGAGCGCCGCCGCCCGGAAATCATCAAGGCGAGCCGCAAACGACGCATCGCCACGGGCTCGGGCGCCAGCGTGCAGGAGGTCAACAAGCTCCTCAAGCAGCACCACGAAGCCGGGCGCATGATGAAAAAGGTCAAGAAGCTCGGCAAGAAGGGCCTCATGCGTCATGGCCTGCCGGGCGGCTTTCCCGGCGGCCCCGGCGGCTTTCCGAGATAGCAGGGGACGCGAGATGATCAGCCACGTCACCGTCGGCAGCAACGACATCGTCCGGGCCAAGGCGTTTTACGAAAAGGTCATGGCGCCGCTCGGCTACGCCCGGGTCTACGAGGCCGAGGACTATTTCGCCTATGGCGAGACCGAAGCCTCGCCACCCTGCTTCTGGGTGCTGCCGCCGTTCGACGGGCGGCCGGCCGAGCGCGGCAACGGCTGGCACTGCGCCTTCCTGGCGCCGGGCCGGGCGGCGGTCGACGCCTTCCATGCGGCGGCGCTCGCCGCCGGCGGCAGCGACGAGGGCGCGCCCGGCCTGCGCCCGCAATACTCCGAGACCTACTACGGCGCCTACGTGCGCGACCCGGACGGCAACAAGCTGCAGGCCGTCTGCTACCACCCCGAATGATCAACCTATGAGACTCAAGTAAGAGAGGATAATCATGTCGTTACGGATCAGACTGGCGCGCGGCGGCGCCAAGAAGCGGCCCTTCTACCGCATCGTCGTGGCCGATTCCCGCAGCCCGCGCGACGGCCGCTTCATCGAGAAGATCGGCACTTACAATCCGATGGTGGCCAAGGACCATCCCGAACGCATCAAGCTCGACGAGGACCGCGCCAAGCACTGGATCTCGGTCGGAGCGACGCCGAGCGACCGGGTCGCGCGATTCCTGGGTCAGGCGAACGTCATCGCCATGCCGGCCATCCCTCAACAGACCAAGAAGAGCCAGCCCAGGGCCAAGACGCTGGAACGCATAAAGGAGGCCGAAAAGGCCAAGGCGGCGGCGGCCGAGGCAGCCGCAGCGGCACCGCCGCAGCAGGAAGAGCCGCCGGCCGCAGAGCCTGAGGCGGAGGCCCCGGCCGAGGAAGCCCCGGCAGAGGAAGCTGCGGCCGAGGAAGCTGCGGCGGACGAGGCGCCGACCGCAGCGCCTGAGGCGGAGGCCCCGGCCGAGGAAGCGCCGGCAGAGGAGGCCAAGGCAGAGGAGGCCAAGGCAGAAGAGGCCAAGGCGGAAGAGGCCCCGGCTCAAGAGGCCGCGCCCGAGGCCCCGGCCGCCGAAGAGGTTCCGTCCGACGACGCGCCGGCCGCAGAGCCTGAAGCGGAGGCCCCGGCCGAAGAAGAAGCGAAAAAAGACTAAGCTGGCGCGCCTGGCGGTGAGCCGGAGGCCGGGGCTTTGGGCGACAAGCGGGTCTGCTTGGGCGAGGTGGTGGGCGTCCACGGCGTCAAAGGATTGGTGCGCGTGCGGCCTTTTACCGAGCAGCCGGAGGCTTTCTCCGCCTATGGTGCGCTGCAGGACGACAAGGGGCGCCGGCTGAGCCTCGAGGCGGTCGGCCGCGCCAAAGGCGTAGTGCTCGCCCGTGTTGAGGGCGTCATGGACCGTGACCAGGCAGAAGCGCTCAGGGGCACCCGGCTCTACGTTCAGCGCGAGGCCCTGCCGGTCATCGAGGAGGCGGAGACCTATTATCACGCCGATCTGATCGGCCTCTCGGCCGAAACCGCCGAAGGGCAGGCGCTAGGGCGGGTGACGGCGGTCCACGACTTCGGCGCCGGCGAACTGCTGGAGATCGCGCCCGATCCGCAAACCGACGGCAAGCGCGGTGAGAGCCGGCTGGTCCCTTTCACCCGCGAAGCGGTTCCGGAGATCGACCTGGAGGCTGGCCGGGTCGTGGTGCGGCCCCCGCAGACCGCCGGCGCGGCTGGGTCGGCCGAGGAGGGCGAGGGGGCCGAGGCGGATCATGGGCGCTGAGGCCGCAGAGATCTGGCGCGCCACCGTGCTCACGGTGTTTCCGGAGATGTTTCCGGGTCCCCTCGGCATGAGCCTGGCCGGCCGCGGCCTGGAACGCGGGCTTTGGGCCATGGATGTGCTGGACATTCGGGATTTCGCGCGCGATAAACACCGCTCCGTGGACGACGAGCCGTTCGGCGGCGGGCCGGGAATGGTCATGCGCGCGGACGTCGTCGACGCGGCGCTGGCGTCGGTGGAAGACCGGCCGGGCCCGGTGGTCTACCTGACGCCGCGGGGCCGGGCGCTGGATCAGGCCCTGGTGCGCCGGCTGGCGGAGGGGCCGGGCGTGAGCCTGCTCTGCGGCCGCTATGAAGGGATCGATCAGCGGGTCTTGGACGCCCGCGACGTTGAAGAGGTGAGCGTCGGAGACTATGTACTGTCCGGCGGCGAGCCGGCGGCCATCGCTCTGATCGATGCCGTCGTGCGCTTGCTTCCGGGAATTATGGGTAACGAGGAGAGTCCGGCCGAGGAATCCTTCGAAACCGGGCTCTTGGAGCATCCGCACTACACGCGACCGGCCGACTGGCAAGGGCGCCTCGTGCCGGAGGTTCTGACCTCGGGACACCATGAGATGGTACGCCGCTGGCGCTTAGGCGAGGCGGAACGGATAACCGAGCAGCGCCGGCCCGATCTCTGGGCGCGCTATGTGAAGCGAAAAGGCCGCGGCGAAGATCGCGGCGGACAAGAAGAGTGATGGGATTAGCGGTCATGAACATCATCGAACAGCTCGAAGACGAGCAGGTCGAACGGCTCACCGGCGATGACAAGGTGCCGGAATTCGCGCCGGGCGACACCCTGCGGGTGAACGTGAAGGTCGTCGAAGGCAACCGCGAGCGGATCCAGGCCTTCGAGGGCGTCTGCATCGCGCGCCGCAACCGGGGGCTCAATTCCTCCTTCACCGTGCGCAAGATTTCCTACGGCGAGGGGGTGGAGCGCGTCTTTCCCCTCTATAGCCCGCGGATCGATTCGATCCAGCTGGTGCGCCGCGGAGACGTGCGGCGGGCCAAGCTCTATTACCTGCGGGGCCGCCGGGGCAAGTCGGCACGGATCGCGGAGAAGACCACAGGCGCGGCCGGCAAGATTGCCGAGGCCGAGCGGCAAGCTCGCGCCGCAGCCAAGCGTTAGGGCCCGGAGGGCCCGGGGCAGCGGCCGGGATGTCGCAACCCAAGACACTGTTCGACAAGATCTGGGCGACCCACCTGGTCAATGTCCAGGACGACGGGACCTGTCTGGTCTACATCGACCGCCACCTGGTGCACGAGGTGACCAGCCCCCAGGCCTTTGAGGGCCTGCGCCTGGCCGGACGCGCTCTCAGGCGGCCGGACGCCACCCTGGCGGTGGCCGACCACAACGTGCCGACCAGCGACCGCTCCAAGGGCATCGACGACGAGGAAAGCCGCATCCAGGTGGAGACCCTGGCGAAGAACTGCGCCGACTTCGGCGTGCCCTTCTTCGCCATGGACGATATTCGCCAAGGCATCGTCCATATCATCGGCCCGGAGCAGGGCTTCACCCAGCCCGGCATGACCATCGTATGCGGCGATTCCCACACCTCGACCCATGGCGCATTCGGGGCGCTCGCCTTCGGCATCGGCACCTCCGAGGTTGAGCACGTATTGGCGACCCAGACACTGATCCAGCACCCGGCCAAGAACATGCGAATCAGCGTCGACGGCGAGCGGCCGCTCGGCATAACGGCCAAGGACCTGATCCTCGCCATCATCGCCAAGATCGGTACGGCCGGCGGGACCGGCCACGTGATCGAGTATGCCGGCGAGGCCATTCGCGCCCTCTCCTTGGAGGGCCGCATGACGGTCTGCAACATGTCGATCGAGGCCGGCGCACGGGCCGGCCTGATTGCGCCCGACGACACCACCTTCGCCTATCTCAAGGGCCGTCCGCTCGCGCCCAAGGCCGGCCAATGGGAGCAGGCCGTCACCTATTGGCGGAGCCTGCCGTCGGACGAGGATGCGGCCTACGACAAGGAGGTGGTGCTGCCGGCCTCGGAAATCGCCCCACAGGTGAGCTGGGGCACTTCGCCGGAGGACGTGGTTCCGGTCACCGGCCGGATCCCCGATCCGGCCGAGGCCGAGAGCGACCACCAGCGGCACGCCATGGAGCGCTCGCTCCATTACATGGGCTTGAGCGCCGGCACGCCGATTGCCGAAGTGGCGGTCGACAAGGTTTTCATCGGATCCTGCACCAACGGCCGCATCGAAGACCTGCGGGAGGTGGCCGCCATCGCCGAGGGCCGCCGCGTGGCCGATACCGTCTACGCTATGATCGTGCCGGGCTCCGGGCTGGTGAAGCACCAGGCCGAAGAAGAGGGCCTCGACCGGATCTTTACGGAAGCTGGGTTCGACTGGCGCGAGCCGGGCTGTTCCATGTGTCTGGCCATGAACGCGGACCGATTGGAGCCGGGCGAACGCTGTGCGTCCACCTCGAATCGCAACTTCGAAGGCCGCCAGGGGCGCGGCGGGCGCACTCACCTCATGAGTCCCGCCATGGCCGCTGCCGCGGCGATCGCCGGGCACATCGCCGATGTGCGCGAGCTGGTCTAGCGCGCGCATCCCGCCTTGTTCAGCCTAGGGGTCATGTTGTGAGCGAAACGACGACACGGCAAGATCCTCGGCCCATGGCCCTGTTCCTCGCCATCGCCGTGTGGCTGCTGGGCATTTGCTCGGTCGCACCTGTCAAGGCGGCGGGAGAAACCTGGCGCGGCGAGCTCGACCAAGCCATCGAGCTTGCGGTGGCCGGCGATCTCGATGGCAGCCTGGTAATTCTTGCGCGGCTCGAGGGCGAACACCCGGACGAGCCGGACATCGTGCGCCGCACGGCCCAGGTGCTGGCCCGCAGCGGCAAGACCGCCAAGGCCTCCGAGCGGTTCCAGCGCTTGAAACAGCTGTCGCCGGACACCTTCACCGACCGGGAGCAGCTCCTCGTTCTGCTGCTCTCGGTGGGCGCGGTGGAGCGCTATGAGAAGGAACGGCAGGAACTTTTGGCGGCCGTCAAGGCGGCAGGAGACCGGCAGGTGACCCGGTCGCCGAGCTTCGTCCGGGAATTGTTCGTCGTCGACAAGAGGATCAAGGTCGACGCCTTCGAATTCTATCCGAACAGCCGCGACGGCACGGTCACGCCCTATTACTTTTTCATCTCGACGGGTTCCGATGGCGAATTGAAAGGCCAGTTCCTGATGGCCGCGGACAGCGAAAAGACGGCGAAGCTCAAGAAAAACGGCAAAATCGCAGAGAGCGACGGCGGCTATTACCTGGAACTCCAACCCGCGCCGCAATCCGCGGAAGGAGCCGAGGGGCAGCTGATCGCCCTGTTTCCGGGCGCCCGCCCGCCAACTTACGAGCAAGCCCGAGAGCTGGTCGTCTCATTTATCTTGGAGCGCCTCAAATCCTAAGGACCGCCTTGCGGGGCGCGCTGTTCGAGGGTCGTGAGGCGAGACCGCTGTTCCAGCCTGGTTCGGTCCGAGCAAAGCCTGCACGCACGATTCGGGGGCATCTTCAATCGCCGCCGACCCCGCGTGCGAGCGGCCCAAAACGGCCTCGTTCGTTTACCGAATCGTCGAAATCGGGGCATTCGGCTGCAAGGGGCCAAAGGTTAATGTTGAAATGCGATGGGGATATGCTATTTTCTGCGTCTGGTATACCACACACCATATTCAAAATGGTGTGGGGATGGTTGGTTTGGGCTGCAAACACGCGACACGGCTCATAGTGTTGTTGCAGAATAGCGACGTTACGATGTGCGCGTCCGAAGACAACGACAAAACTTCAAATCTAGGGAGGTTGGATATGAATATCGCAAGACGAGGTATCTTGGCCCTCGCAGGCGCCCTCGGCATTGGCGCGATGATCGCCAGTGCGCCCGGCGTCGCCCAGGACTGGGAGCCCAAAAAGCCCGTGGAGTTCATAATCATGGCCGGCACTGGCGGCGGCGCCGATCAGATTGCCCGGCTGCTGCAGGGCCTGATCGAGAAAAAAGATCTCTCGCCGCGGCCGTTTATCCCGATCAACAAGCCCGGCGGTTCGGGTGCCGAAGCGTTACGTTATCTCCAGGACAAGGCGGGCGACGATCACGTTGTCCTGGTGACACTGAACTCGTTCTACACCACGCCGATCATTCAACAAGATCTCGGGGTGGACATTTCGAACTTTACGCCGATCGGACGCATGGCGCTCGATACGTTCCTGCTGTGGGTGAACACCGACCGCGAGGACATCACGGATCTCGACAGTTACGTAGATGCCGTTAAGGCTGCTGGCATGGAGTGGAAAGTCGGCGGTACCGGATCCGGTCAGGAAGACTCGATTCTGACCGCCATGATGGAAAAGGAATTCGGCTACGAGGTCACCTACATTCCGTTCCCCGGCGGTGGCACGGTGGCGAAGAACCTGGTCGGCAACCACATCGACTCGACCGTGAACAATCCTGCGGAGCAAAACGAGTTCATGCGGGCCGGCAACACCAAGCCGCTCGTTCAGTTCACGCCAGAGCGCATGCAGTCTTACCCGGACGTGCCTACGGCGCAGGAACTCGGGCACGACATCGTCTACTTCATGCAGCGTTCGATCAACGGCCCTCCGGACATGTCTCCGGAAGCGCGGGACTGGTACATCAACCTGTTCAAAACGCTGTTCGAGTCCGAAGAGTGGCAGACGTTTTGCGTGGAAGATGGCCTGACCTGTGATGAATGGGTGGCCGGCGATGATCTCGCGGCATTCCATGCAGAGCAGGGCAAGCGGCACCAAGAGCTGATCGAGTCGGTCGGCGCCGCTGCGATCACCGGCGAGTAGCAATCGAACCGGATCTTGCGGGACCGTGCTGAAGCACGGTCCCGCTTCCTCTTGACTCACGTGATGCCCGGATAGACTGGCAGAGGTGCGGACCAAACGAGTGAGCGCCATCTTCCGACAGGCGGTCCGGTTATGGCTGTGCACCGTGGCAGGCGGCAGGAGACCGAGATGACCGTGCGGACAGCTGAACTCGTGATGGCGATTGCGACCATGCTGATCTCCATCGCGATCATGTGGAAGAGCACCGAACTGTCCATTGGCTGGGTCCCGCAGAAGGGCCCGGGCTCGGGCGCCTGGCCGTTTTGGCTGTCGACGGGCATGCTGCTCGCTTCGGCTGCTACGCTGGTGCGATGGTTCCTCAGGGCGACGCCGGAGTCGCGCTCGGAAGAGACATATATCTCGCGTACCGCGTTCTACGTGGTCGGGGTTTCGGTTGGGGCTATCCTGTTCCTGCTGATCGCGACCAACTTTATCGGCATCTATTTCGCCCTGTTGCTTTTCCTGTTTTTCTATTTGCGATTCGTCGGTCGTCACAGCTGGACGACAACCTTGTCAGTGACGATCGGCGTCCCGGTGTTCATTTTCTGCATGTTCGAATGGGCGCTGACGATACCGTTGCCCAAGGCGATTTCCGAACCCTTGTTCTATCCGATTTACGACTTGATCTACTAAGGCGGGGGTGCGCGCCGGTGCCCGACGCCGGCCAGCAGGTCACGGAAACAGGAACGCGTGAGGCCAGATGGAATCGATACTGCTATCGCTGAGCGGTGGTCTACTGGAGGCCTTTCAACCGCTCAACCTCTTGATGATTGTCATCGGTTGCGTGGTCGGCCTGTTTATCGGTGCCATGCCGGGCCTCGGCTCGGTCAATGGTGTCGCGATCCTGCTGCCGATCACGTTCCTGGTTCCGCCCAATGCGGCGATCATGTTCCTGGCGGCCATCTACTACGGCGCCATGTACGGCGGCGCGATCAGTTCCATCACGCTGGGCATCCCCGGCGCATCGACGGCCGTGGCCACCGTGTTCGATGGCCGGCCGCTGGCGATCGCGGGCAAGGCGGACCAGGCTTTGACGGCGGCGGCGATCGCCTCTTTCGTAGGCGGCACCGTCTCCGTGGTGCTGTTCACGCTGTTTGCGCCGCCGCTGGCGGATTTCGCCCTCAGGTTCGGCCCGCCGGAGGAATTCGCCCTGATGGTGCTGGCCTTCGCCACTTTCATCGGGCTGGGCGGCGATGATATTCCCAAGACGATCTTCTCGATTCTGATCGGGCTGGTGCTGGCAACCATCGGCCTCGACATCATCTCGGGCCGGCCGCGGCTGATCTTTTTCGACATCAGCGGCTTCATGCACGGCATCAATTTCCTGGTCCTGGCGATCGGCATCTACGGGATCGGCGAAATGCTGTGGACCCTGGAACAGACCGAAGGCAATGTCATCGTTCACAAGGTGAACATGTCCTGGCGAGCGTTCCTCACGAACCTGGGGCACGTAAAGTACTACATCAAGACGACGATACTCGGCTCCATACTCGGCTATTTCGTCGGCACGCTGCCCGCCGCCGGCGCGACGCCCGCATCGCTCATGTCCTATGGCCTGGCCAAGACCTTCTCGAAGGATCCCGAGTCCTTCGGCAAGGGCAACGTTGCCGGCGTGGCGGCGCCCGAAGCGGCCAACAATGCCGCGTCCACCGGATCCATGCTGCCGATGATCACCCTGGGTATTCCGGGATCGCCGACGACGGCCATCCTGCTCGGCGGCATGATCATCTGGGGCCTCAGGCCCGGGCCGCTACTGTTCACCGAGCACCCGGATTTCGTGTGGGGTCTGATCGGATCGCTTTACGTCGCCAACGCCTTCACGGTGTTGATCAACTTGGCGTTCATACCGCTGTTCGTGCGTGTGTTGACGATGCCCTTCACGGTTCTTGCGCCGATCATCTTTGTCTTGTGCGTTGTCGGTGGTTATGCACCGTCGCAGACCATGCACGACGTTTGGCTGATGCTTCTCTTCGGCGTTGCCGGTTATCTGCTGCGCAAGCTGAACTATCCCGTCGCACCCGCGGTGCTCGCCATCGTGCTGGGCCCCCTGGCAGAGCAATCGTTCCGCCAGTCGCTGCTCGGCTCGCAGGGCGAGGTCTGGATCTTCTTCGAGCGCCCGATCTCTGCGACCTGCATCGCGATTGCCGCAGCCTTGGTTCTCTATCCCGTGCTCCGAGGGCTTCGGAAGCCTGCAAAAGCACAAGCCTAAAACGGTTGCGGCACATACGCGACACGGCTCATAGTGTTGTTGCAGAATAGCGACGTCACGATGTGCGCGTCCGAAGACAACGACAAAATTTCAAATCTTGGGAGGTTGGTTATGAGTATCGCAAGACGAGGTATGTTGGCCCTCGTCGGTGCCCTTGGCATCGGCGCGGTGGCTGCCAGCGCGCCGGGC
This sequence comes from uncultured Kiloniellales bacterium, assembly GCA_937974415.1. Taxonomy (GTDB): domain Bacteria; phylum Pseudomonadota; class Alphaproteobacteria; order Kiloniellales; family JAKSDN01; genus CALJXB01. The sequence goes on along the minus strand of CALJXB010000433.1, from coordinate 3,309 downwards.
GTCGCCCAGGCTTGGGAGCCGCAGAAGCCGGTCGAGTTCGTCATCATGGCGGGTCAGGGCGGCGGCGCCGACAAGATGGCCCGCCTCATGCAGACGGTGATCGAAAAGAACGGCTGGTCGTCCAAGCCGCTCACCCCGATCAACAAGCCGGGCGGCTCGGGCGCCGAGGCGCTGGTGCATTTGAAGACCAAGGGCGGCTCCGATCCCGACCACACCATCATGGTCACCCTGAACAGCTTCTATACGACGCCCCTGCGTCAGCCCGGCCTCGGGGTCGATATCGCGACCTTCACGCCGATTGCCCGCATGGCGGAGGACACCTTCCTCCTGTGGGTCCACAAGGACTCCGGCATCACCAACATTGAGGAATTCGTGGTGGCGGCCAAGGAGGCCGGCAACGACTGGGTGATGGCCGGCACGGGCAAGCTGCAGGAGGACCAACTGCTCACGGACTTCCTCAACGCGGCCTATGGCCTCAACATGAAATACGTGCCCTACAAGGGCGGCGGCAAGGTCGCCAAGCAGCTGGCCGGCCAACATGCCAACTCGACGGTGAACAACCCCTCGGAACAGGAAGGCTTCTACGCTTCGGGCGATACCGTGCCTTTGGCGGCCTTCACGCCCGATCGCCTCGAACTGTTCCCCGATGCGCCGACGTTCCGCGAGCTGGGGCAGGACTTCGTCTATTTCATGCAGCGTAGCGTGGTCGGCGCGCCCGGCATGAGCGACGAGGCCGCGGCCTACTATCGGGAACTGTTCCAGAAGGTTTACGAGTCCGAGGACTGGCAGGCCTATCGCAAGAAGAAGAGCCTCTATGGCGACTTCCTCAGCGATCAGGCGCTCATGGACTATTGGATGACCGAGCGCGAGATCCACAAGGCCATGCTGAGCGAGATGGGCGCCCTGTAGACTTGGAGACTGCGTCCACGGTCGTCTGAGTGGAGAGACGTCGGAACACCTGAGGGGCCGCCATCATGCGTCGCGCGGAAATCGTCACCGCCGTCCTGATGGCGGCCTTCTCCATCTATCTCATGTGGAAAAGCGCCGAGCTGCCGGTCGGGTGGATTCCCGACGAGGGGCCGGGCGGCGGCGCCTTCTCTTTTTGGCTATCCGCGATGATGCTGGTGTGTTGCGTGTGGATCGCCATCAATTGGGTGCGCCGCGCCTCGCCGCCGTCGCGCTCGGATGCGCCCTTCATGGACAGCTTCGCCCGCAACAAGTTCGTGCTGGTGGGCGGCGGCGTCACGGCGATGATCGGGCTGGTCCACTTCGTCGGCATGTACGGCGCCATCCCGGCCTTCCTGGTCTACTACCTGCGCTTTTTGGGCCGGCATTCCTGGCTGACCACTCTGGCGATCGCCCTGGGCGCGCCGGTGGTCACCTTCTTCTTTTTCGACGTCGCCCTCAGGATCGTCCTGCCCAAGGGCTATCTGGAGCCGCTGTTCTATCCGCTGTACGACATCTTTCTGTAACTCTCGGCAGCTGCCGGAATGCCGCGGCGGCGCTGGGACAAGTGCGAACAAGAGCGTGATGAGATAGGGAGCCGAAGACAAAGCTATGGAGATTCTGCAGCACCTCTCCGACGGCTTCCTTATCGCCCTGCAGCCGCTCAACCTGGGTGTCGTGATCCTCGGCGTGGTGGTCGGCCTGTTCATCGGCGCCATGCCCGGCCTCGGCTCGGTCAACGGTGTCGCGATCCTGCTGCCCATGACCTTCCTGGTGCCGCCAACCGCGGCGATCATGTTCTTGGCGGCGATCTACTACGGCGCCATGTACGGCGGCGCCATCTCTTCGATCATGCTGGGCATACCAGGCGCCTCGACGGCGGTGGCTACCACCTTCGACGGCCGGCCGCTTGCCATCAAGGGCCAGGCCGACAAGGCGCTCACCGCCGCGGCGCTGGCGTCGTTCTTCGGCGGCACCCTCTCGATCATGCTGTTCACCGGCTTCGCGCCGGCGCTCGCCACCATCGCTCTCGACTTCGGCGATCCGGAGATCTTCGCCCTCATGCTGCTCGCCTTCGCCACCTTCATCGGCTTGAGCGGCGACGATATCCCCAAGACGATCTTTTCGATTTGCATCGGGCTGGTGTTCAGCGCCGTCGGTCTGGACATCATGAGCGGCGAGCCGCGGTTGATCTTCTTCGACATCATCGGCTTCATGCACGGCATCAATTTCCTGGTCCTCGCGATCGGCATCTACGGCATCGGCGAGATGCTGTGGACCATCGAGATCACTCGCGGGGAAAGCAGCATGTCAAAGGCCGTTATCACGGTCGAGCGGATCCTGGTCAATCTGAAGGAACTGCTCAAGACCTGGAAGACCGGCGTCATGAGCTCCGTCCTCGGCTTCTTCGTCGGGATCCTGCCGGCCGCCGGCGCGACGCCGGGCTCCCTGATGGCCTATGGGGTAGCCAAGATGACGTCGAGAAACCCCGAGGATTTCGGCAAGGGCGAGATCGCCGGCGTGGTGGCGCCCGAAGCGGCCAACAACGCCGCCTCGACCGGTTCCATGCTGCCGATGCTCACCCTCGGCATTCCCGGCTCGCCGACCACCGCCATCTTGCTCGGCGGCATGGTGATCTGGGGGCTGGTGCCGGGGCCGCGCCTCTTCATCGATGAGACCGAGTTCGTCTGGGGCCTCATCGCCAGCCTCTATGCCGCCAACTTCTTCGCCGTGGTGATCAACATCCTCTTCATCCCGCTGTTCCTCTGGATGCTCAAGATGCCGTTCACGGTGCTGGCGCCGATCATTTTCGTGCTGTCCTTGGTGGGCGGCTATGCACCGACTCAGGATATGCACGATGTTTGGTTGATGCTGATGTTCGGCGTCGGCGGCTATCTCATGAGGAAGCTCGACTACCCGCTGGCCCCGGCGGTCCTGGCGATCGTGCTCGGGCCCATCGCCGAGCCGGCACTCCGGCAATCGCTGCTGATCGCCAACGGCGATGCCTCGGTGTTCGTCACCCGGCCCATCGCCGGGCCGATCACCATTGTCGCACTCGTTCTTCTCGTCTTGCCGCTCCTCAAGCTGATTCGCGACCGGGTCTGGAAGCGGAAACTGCTCTAGGGCTCGGCCGTCGTCTGCCGATGGCCGCTCAGGCCCCGCTGCGCTTGGCTATCCGCCTGCGAATCGCGGTCGAAGAGCTAGGGTTGAGCGGTCCCCGGATGAACGCCCAGGCTGGCGGCGGGATCTCCGCAAGCCGCCCGGCGTGCGGCTCAGCGACGCGGCAGTCGGCGAAGCGCTTGGCCGGCTCGCTGGCGAGCGCCCGTCTCGAATAGCTCGGGCGGGCGAAGACCGCGACCGGCA
>CALJXB010000432.1 GCA_937974415.1 uncultured Kiloniellales bacterium | reverse complement strand
GCGGTCGAGTTCCAGACCCAGCTGCGCGACAATCTGGGCATCGAAGCCGAGGTGGTAGTGATGGAATCGGGCGAGTTCATCGACCAGTCCGGCTCGGGCAAGCTGGACGGCTTCTACCTCCTGGGCTGGGGCGCGGACTATCCGCACGTGACCAACTTCCTGGATTACCACTTCAGCGGCAAGAACCAGCAATACGGCACGCCGCACCCGGAGATCCACAATGTGCTGGAAGAGGCCTCGACCATCGCCAACGTGGAGAAGGCGGAGCCGATGTACGTACAGGCCAACAACGCCATCAAGGCGTTGGTGCCCATGGTGCCGATCGCCCATGGCGCCTCGGCCTCGGCGGCGGGGGCCTATGTGAAGAACGCCCACTTCCGGCCGTTCGGCGCGCCCTTGTTCCACCACGCGGACCCGGGCAAGGACACCTTCGTGTTCATGCAGAACGCGGAGCCCATCAGCCTCTACTGCGCCGACGAGACGGACGGCGAATCCCTGGCGCCCTGCCAGCAGCTGGTCGAGCCGCTGCTCGGCTACGCCATCGATTCCGGCGCCATCGAGCCGCGTCTGGCGACCGGTTGTTCGGCCAACGACGACGCCACCGTGTGGACTTGCACCCTGCGCGAGGGCGTCAAGTTCCACGACGGCTCGGACCTCGACGCCAACGACGTGATCGCCTCCTGGGCGGCGGGCATCGATGCCTCAAACCCCAACCACACGGGCAACACCGGGGCGTTCGAGTATTACAGCTACCTCTGGGACGGCCTGATGAACGCCGAGTAGGCGTCTCGGTCGGGTCGTGAGCGAAACATGGACGTGCGGCGCTTCGGTGCCGCACGTCCGGTTTTGCTCCCGGACGACGCGACGATCCGATGATCGCTGACCGTTAGCGATTGCCCGCCATGATCGGCTACATCACACGACGGGTCCTGGTTTCGATCCCCGTGCTGTTCGGGATCCTGCTCGTCACCTTCGTGCTCGCCCGGCTGATTCCTGGCGAACCCTGCAGGGCCATCCTGGGCGAGAAGGCGACGCAGGAGGTCTGCGACCGCTTCACGCGGGAGCACGGCCTCGACCGGCCGATCTACGTGCAGTTCGGCCTCTACATGACCCGCATCGTGCAGGGCGACTTCGGCAACTCGATCCGCTTCAGCCGGCCGGTCAGTCAGATCATGGTCGAGCGCCTGCCGATGACCATCGAGCTCGCGGTCGGCGGCCTCATCTTGGCGATCATCGTCGGCGTGCCGCTCGGGATCCTTTCGGCCATGCGCCACAACACCGGCACCGACGTGGCCACCATGATTTTCGCCAACATAGGGATATCCATGCCCGTGTTCTGGCTTGGGCTCATGCTGGCCTACGTCTTCGCCCTCCTGCTCAAGGGCACCTGGCTGTGGCTGCCGCCCTCGGGGCGGCTCTCCGCCGGCCTCACCTCGACGCCCTTCTTCGAGGTCTGGGGCTGGCACGTGGTGGCCGGCACGGGCAAGGCCAAGTTCCTCGAGTTCATCGCCAACCATTTCGTCTTCAATTCGATCATCACCGGCGACTGGAAGGTCCTGAAGGACGCCTTGCGCCATCTGGTGCTGCCGGTGGTGGCGCTCAGCACCATTCCCATGGCGATCATCGCCCGCATGACCCGCTCCAGCCTGCTCGAGGTGCTCGGGCGTGACTACGTGCGCACGGCCCGGGCCAAGGGCGCGCGCGAGCGCCGGGTGGTCGCCCGCCATGCGCTCCGCAATGCGCTGCTGCCGGTGGTGACCATCCTCGGCCTGCAGATGGGGGCGCTCTTGGGCGGCGCGGTGCTGACCGAGACGGTGTTCGGCCTGGCCGGCGTCGGGCGTATGCTGTTCGAGGCGATCACCGCGCGGGATTATCCCATCATCCAGGCCTTCACCGTGGTCATCGCCGTCGCCTACATGCTGATCAACATGATCGTCGATGTGTCCTACGGCTTCCTCGACCCGCGGATCCGACTGGAATGAGGGGGAGGGGCAAGGGACCATGGTGACGACCTTGAAACGCGGCGTGGAGGCTGCGGAGGCCTTCGCCGAACAGGCGGACGAGGACGTTCTGCTGGGCAGCCCGACGGCGCTCTGGAAGACCGCCTTGAAGCGCCTGTTCCGGCGCAAGACCGGCGTCGTCGGAATGTGCCTGGTCGGCATGATGATGATCACCGCCATCGCGGCGCCGATCATCGCCCCCTACAATCCCCAGGAGGTGCTGATCGGCAAGGAGAAGGTGCGCAAGCGCGAAGCGCCCTGCATCCACCTGCTCGGTTGCGAGGCCGACAAACCGCAGCACATCATGGGGGTCGACGGCAACTTCAGGGACCAGTTCAGCCGGGTCATCTACGGCGCCCGCGTCAGCCTCTCGATCGGCTTCACCACGGTGCTCTTCGCCGTCTCCGGCGGCATGATCCTGGGCGCCATCGCGGGCTACTGGGGCGGCTGGATCGACAATGTCATCATGCGCATCATGGACGTCATTCTGGGCTTTCCGTCCCTGCTGCTGGCGATCGCCATCGTCGCGGTGCTGGGGCCGGGCATAAGGAACGCCTTGCTTGCGATTGCCATCGTCACGCTGCCGGCCTACGCGCGGGTCATGCGCGCGTCCGTGCTCTCGATCAAAGAGCTCGACTACGTGGCCGCCTCCAAGGCGATCGGCGCCAGCAGCACGCGGATCCTGCTGGTCCGCATCGTGCCCAACGCCATGACGCCCATCGTCGTGCTCTCGACCCTCGGCATCGCCAGCGCCATCCTCGACGCAGCCGGGCTCTCCTTCCTGGGCCTCGGCGCCCAACCGCCGACCGCCGAATGGGGCACCATGCTGGGCTCCGAGCGCAACCAGGTGTTCAGCGCGCCTCACCTGGTGTTCTTCCCGGGCCTCGCCATCATGATCACGGTGCTCGGCTTCAACCTGCTGGGCGACGGCATGCGCGACGCCCTCGATCCGCGCCTGAACGATTGAGAACGATTGAGGCTGAACGAGCCATGGAAGCGGGCGGCGAGACGGTCTTGGAGGTGCGCGACCTGCGCACCTGGTTCCATACCCGCCACGGCGTCGCCAAGTCGGTCGACGGCGTGGACATCAGGGTCGACAAGGGCGAGGTGCTCTGCATCGTCGGTGAGTCCGGCTGCGGCAAGAGCGTGACGGCGCTCTCCATCATGCGCCTCATCCCGCCGCCGGGGCGGATCGAGACCGGCGAGCTGTGGCTCGAGGGCCGCAACCTCTTGGAGCTCTCCGCCGACGAGATGGCCGACCTGCGCGGCCAGAGCATGTCGATGATCTTCCAGGACCCGACCTCCTCGCTCAATCCGGTGTTCGAGGTCGGCCTGCAGATCGGCGAGGTCTACGAGATCCACCGCGCCATGACCCGCAAGGCGGGCGAAGAGAAAGCCGTTGAGATGCTGGAGAAGGTCGGCATCCCGGACCCGGGCCGGCGCGCCACCTCCTATCCCCACGAGATGTCCGGCGGCATGGCCCAGCGGGTGATGATCGCCATGGCGCTGGCCTGCGAGCCGCGCCTGCTTATCGCCGACGAGCCGACCACCGCCCTCGACGTCACCATCCAGGCCCAGATCCTCGACCTCATGCGCGATCTCCAAAGCGAGACCGGCACCGCCACGGTGCTGATTACCCACGATCTCGGGGTGGTGGCCGAGATGGCCGACCGGGTCGCGGTCATGTACGCCGGCGAGATCGTCGAGGAAACCGACGTCAAGACCCTCTTCGAGGCGCCCAAGCACCCCTACACCAAGGACCTGCTCGGCTCGATTCCCCATTTGGGCCAGCGCCAGGGCGCGCTCGCGGTCATTCCCGGAACGGTGCCGCACCTGATCGACCTGCCCGCGGGCTGCCGCTTCGCCTCGCGCTGCCGGGCCCGGGTCGAGCATGCGCTCACCATCTGCACCGAAGAGCAGCCCGACCTCATGGCCGTCGAGCCGGGCCACGCGGTGCGCTGCTGGCTACACCGCGAGGCGTCGGGCCAGGGCGGCGACACGCAAATGGGCGGCGACACGCAACTGGGCGGCGACACGCAATCGGGCGAGGCAGCGCAGCCGGCCGGCGAGCGGCGGGGAGGCGAGCCGTGAGCAGCATGGTCGAGATCCGCGACCTGGTGAAGTACTTCCCGGTGAAGAGCGGCCTGATGCGGCGGACCACCGGCCAGGTCAAGGCGGTCGACAAGGTCTCGCTTCTGATCGAGAAGGGCGAGACCCTGGGCCTGGTCGGCGAGTCCGGCTGCGGCAAGTCGACCCTCGGCCGCCTGCTGGTGCGCCTGCTCGACCCCACCTCGGGCCATATCTTCTTCGACGGCGAGGACCTCGCGACGCTCCAGGGCAAGGCCCTGCAGACCCTCAGGAGCAAGGTCCAGATCATCTTCCAGGACCCCTATTCCTCGCTCGACCCGCGAACCCCGGTCGGCAACTCCATCGGCGAGGGCCTGCTGGTCCACGGCGTCAGCGACGCCGAGGAGCGCCACCAGCGGGTCGCCGACATGCTGCGCCTGGTGGGCTTGCGCGCGTCCCACGCCCAGCGCTTCCCGCACGAGTTTTCCGGCGGCCAGCGCCAGCGCATCGGCATCGCCCGGGCGCTGGTGCTGCGGCCCCGGTTCGTGGTCTGCGACGAGCCGGTCTCGGCGCTCGACGTCTCGGTCCAGGCCCAGGTGCTCAACCTGCTGAAGGAGCTGCAGAACGAGCTGGATCTCACGCTGCTGTTCATCTCCCACAATCTGGCGGTGGTAGAGCACATCAGCGACCGGGTCGCCGTCATGTATCTCGGCCGGGTGGTGGAGATCACCGACCGGGACACCCTCTACGAGAAGCCGCTGCACCCCTACACCCGGGCGCTCCTCTCCGCCGTGCCGATCCCGGAGCCGGGCCGGCGGCGCGAGCGCACGATGCTGGAGGGCGACGTGCCGAGCCCGCTCGACCCGCCGTCGGGCTGCAGCTTCCATCCGCGCTGCCCGATCGCGGCGGAGGTCTGTTCGGAGCAGGAGCCGGAACTCAGGCCGAGCGCGGCCGACCCCGGCCACCTGGCCTCGTGCCACCTGCGCACCGGCGACTACCGCCACCTGGCGCCCGAGAACCGCGAGCCGGCGGAGGTGTGAAGGGGGCGGGCGGCCCCTATTTCTTGCTGATAGGTCTCTGCGCCGGCCCGCTCCCGTTCCCGGCCACCCACGGCATCGTAAGCTAGGGGTGGACGGGAGGTGGAGAGGGCTGGAGCCGTTAGATAAGCGAAGCGAAAAATTCCGCCTACTGAATGTCCGCCTGGACCTTCATGGAGACGATGTGGTCGGGGTCGGTGACCTGGCCGCTTTGGCTGCCGGCGGGGGCCTTCTTGATCTGGTCGACCGCGTCCATGCCCTCGACCACCTTGCCCCAGACCGTGTACTGGCCGTTCAGGAAGGAGCCCTCGGCGAACATGATGAAGAACTGGCTGTCACCGCTGTTGGGGCTCTGGGCGCGGGCCATGCCGACGGTGCCGCGCTCAAAGGGCACGGTCGAGAACTCGGCGTCGATATTCTGGCCGGAGCCGCCGCTGCCGGTGCCGGTGGGGTCGCCGGTCTGGGCCATGAAGCCGTCCATGACCCGGTGGAACACGATGCCGTCGTAGAAGCCCTGGCGGGTCA
>CALJXB010000431.1 GCA_937974415.1 uncultured Kiloniellales bacterium | reverse complement strand
GGCTGTGGGCCAGGCCCTGTTGGTAATAGGCCTGGGCTTCGTGGTGCTGGCCCTGCTGATCCATGATCACGCCCAGGGCGTTGTAGAATCGCGGGTCGCCGCTGTCTGACGCGGCCGCGGCCTCGAGCGGGCCCATGGCCAGGTCGTAGCGCTGCTGGTCGATGTAGATCTTGCCCAGTCCGTAAAGGGCGTCGGTCTGCTGCGGATCGAGCATCAGCGCCGCGCGATAGGCTTCCTCGGCGGCGGCCGTTCTCTCGAGCGATTCCAGCACCCGCGCCAACTCGATCAAGGGAGCCGGGTCCGTGGGATCGATCTCATGGGCCCGGTTGCAGATGCCTGCGGCAAGGTTCAGGTCGCCCCTGCTGTGAAGGCTTTTGCAGTAGTCGAGCAAGGCGTCCGAGCGCTGCGTCGGCTGTTTCAGGTCAGGGACATTCGTGGTCTGGTCCCACTCGTCGTCATACACCGTCGCACAGGCCGAAACGGCAAGCGTCAGCCCGACCGCCGTCATGGTTTTCGAGAAGAAGCGAAGAGACCGCTTGGATTTCATGGCATCCGTTCCGATATAGCTCGACCCATGACACCCTCGCGCAGCACTCAGACCCGTTGCCATGGGATTTCCGAAATGGGAGATCGAAGTATCGGCACCCATAATTAAATTTCCGCTAACGGCTGATGGGATAAATTCTTCGAATCCAAGCCATTACGGGAGGGTGCCCGAATTGACCCAGCCCCTTCGCCTGCCGCCGGAGAAGGCCCGGCATCCAGCTAGCCTCCAACGAGCAAAGCCGCCGGCGGCTGCACGTTGCGTCCGACGGAGGCCTGTGGCACAAGGCTTGCCCTCCGATTCCGCTCCCGGCCGGAGTCGGGTCTGCCTCAGCGAAAGGCACAGCATGAGTCATCGATGGATTTCACCGGTTGGCCGGCGGTTTAGGGTCGCAACATTGCGCGTCACGCTGGGCTTCGCCCTGGCGGCTCTTCTGGTTGCGCCGGTCCGCTCCGACGGCGACTTCCAGACCTGGCTGGCGGCCTTGCGCGCGGAGGCCGAAGCCCAGGGAATCTCGGCCGATACCCTCGACCGGGCGCTAAGCGGGGTCGAGCCGATCGAGCGCGTCATCGAGCTCGACCGCCGCCAACCCGAGTTCACCCAGACCTTCTGGCGCTACCTGGACCAGCGGATTAGCGAACAGCGCATCGAACGCGGTCACGTGATGCTCGCTGAACACCAGGCCCTGTTCCAGGAGGTCGGCGAGCGCTACGGGGTCCAGCCGCGGTTCCTGGCGGCCTTCTGGGGCCTCGAGAGCAACTACGGCAGCTATACCGGCGATCATCGGGTGATCGACGCCCTGGTTACCCTGGCCTACGACCCGCGGCGCGGCGATTTCTTTCGCACCCAGCTGATCGACGCCCTGAAGATCATCGATGAAGGCCACATCGCGCCGGAGACTATGATGGGGTCCTGGGCGGGGGCCATGGGCCACGTCCAGTTCATCCCCTCGACCTTCCGCAACTATGCGGTCGACCAAGACGGCGACGGGCGGCGCGACATTTGGCAGAGCCTGCCCGACGCTCTGGGCTCGGCCGCCAACTTCCTGACCGAGATCGGCTGGGACGCGACGAAGACCTGGGGCCGGGAGGTGCGCCTGCCGGCGGGCTTCGACTGGGAGCTGGCCGGCCTCGAGCGGCGCAAGAAGCTTGCCGAATGGCAGGCCCTCGGCGTCCGCAAAATCGACGGCCGGAGCCTGCCGGCGGTCGATCTGGAGGCGTCCCTGGTGGCGCCCGGCGGCCACAAGGGCCCGGCCTTTCTGGTTTACCAGAACTTCCGGGTGATCTTGAATTGGAACCGGTCGGTCACCTACGCGATCGCCGTTGGTCACCTGGCCGACCGGCTTGCGGGCGCCGGGCCGCTGGAGACCGAGCGTCCGGCCGGCGAGCGTCCCTTGAGCCGGGTGGAAGTCGAAGAGCTGCAGGAACGCCTGCTCGCCGAGGGCTTCGACCCGGGGACGCCCGACGGCATCGTCGGCGGGCAGACTCGTGCGGCCCTGCGCGCCTATCAGCGCCGCGCCGGCCTGCCTCCCGACGGATTTCCCAGCGTCGAAGTCCTGCAAAAGTTGCGCACGAGCGAGGGCGGATGATGCGGCGCGACGTCACAGACCGCGGCGACTGCGCCCGCTTCGGGGCGCTGCTCTTCGGCCTCGCTGCCCTCCTGCTGGCATCGGCTTGCGCCGAAGTGGAGCTGGTCTCCCATGCGGCCAAGCAGGTCCAGCCCGGCGGACAGGGCCGTGGCGACGGCCACTACAAGGTCGGCACCCCTTATCAGATCGACGGCATCTGGTACTATCCGGCCGTCGACTACGACTACAGCGAAACCGGCATCGCATCCTGGTACGGCCCCCAGTTTCACGGCAACCCGACGGCCAACGGCGAAATCTTCAATCAGTATGACATCTCCGCTGCGCACCGGACCCTGCCCCTGCCCAGCATGGTGCGAGTGACCAACCTGGAAAACGGCCGCTCGCTGACGGTTCGGGTGAACGACCGCGGACCCTTCAAGAACGGGCGCATCATCGACCTCTCGACCCGCTCGGCCCAGCTGCTGGGATTCCACAAGCAAGGCACCGCCAAGGTCTTGGTGGAGATCTTGGCACCCGAGAGCCGCCAGCTGGCCTCGGTCACCCAAAGCCGCGACGGGTCGATCTCGGCGCCCCAGGCGGTGCCCGTGGTGGCCGTCGAGCAGGCACCCCTCGACAGGACCGTCAACGGGAACCACGCCGCCGCCGTGCCCGAGCCAGCGCCTGCGTCCGTGCCGGCCAGCACGCGCCCGCCGCTGAGCGAGCCGGAGCTGGACGGCTTGGTCTCCCGACAGCCGGTGCGCGCCACCAATATCTACGTCCAGGCCGGCGCCTTCCTGCGCCGCGACAACGCCGTGCGCCTCGGCGCCCGGCTGTCGGTCTTCGGACCGACGTCGATCACGGAAAGCCTGAACGGCCAGAATCGCTTCTATCGAGTGCGTCTTGGCCCGGTCGGGAGCGTGAGCGACGCCGATCAGATCTTGGCGACCCTCCTGCAGAACGGTCACACGGATGCCAGAGTTGTGGTGGATTGATGACGGTTGGCGTTCGACGGCGACCGACAAAGAAAAGGTATCGCGTTAAGAAATATCTCTAACTCTATGAAAAACTGAACACAGAGGACACCGAGAGGTGATGGGATGGAGCTGATGACAAGGCGCCGAAGCAAAGTTGGCACGGGGATTCGAGGGACGGGTTTGGCGTCCTGTGGGTTGATCCTCCTCTTGGCCCTGGCGTCCCCCGCGCAGGCCATCGAAACCAAGGCCCGCGAGGCGATTCTGATGGACGCAGTGACGGGCGCCGTACTCATGGAAAAGGACGCCGATGTGTCCATGCCGCCGGCTTCCATGAGCAAGATCATGACCGCCTACATGGTCTTTCTTCGCCTCAAGGAAGGCCGCCTGTCGCTGGATGACAAGCTGACCGTCAGCGAAAAGGCCTGGCGGATGGGCGGATCCAAGATGTTCGTCGAGGTCGGTAAGGAGGTCCGGGTCGAGGACCTGCTGCGCGGAGTGGTCGTGCAGTCCGGCAACGACGCCTGCATCGTGCTGGCCGAGGGGCTGGCCGGCTCCGAGCAGGCCTTCGCCGAGGAAATGACCGAAGTGGCGCGCGACATCGGCCTGACCGGCAGCACCTTCGCCAATGCCACCGGCTGGCCGAATCCGGGACAGCGCATGACCGCCCGGGATCTCGCCACCCTGGCCCGGCTGACCGTTCAGAACTTTCCGGACTACTATCACTATTACAGCGAGAAGGAATTCGTCTGGAGCGACATCCGCCAGGGCAATCGCAATCCGCTGCTCTACAAGGCCATTGGCGCCGACGGCTTGAAGACGGGCCACACCGAAGAGGCGGGCTATGGCCTCACCGCCTCGGCGGTTCAGGACGACCGGCGGCTGATCCTGGTGGTCAACGGGCTTGAGTCCATTCGTGCCCGCGCCGAGGAGTCCGAACGCCTGCTGCGCTGGGGCTTCCGGGAGTTCGGCAACTATGCCCTGTTCACGGCGAACGAGGCGGTGGACGAGGCGCCGGTCTGGCTGGGCGAAACCGGAAGCGTGCCTTTGGTGGCCGACAAGGACGTCGTCCTCACCCTGACCCGCAAGGCGCGCAAAGGCATGAAGGTCAGCGTCAACTACACCTCGCCGATCCCGGCGCCGATCCGCGAAGGCGAGGAGTTGGCCCAGCTGGTGGTCACGCCGAGCGAGGGCGCAAGCGTGAGCTTTCCCCTCTATGCCGGCGCCACGGTGGAGCAGAAGGGACCCTTCGGGCGGCTGGTGGCCGCGGTCGAATTCCTGATTTTCGGGGCGCCCTGACCCACCGGCGGCCCCTGACAATCACCCTCCATTGACCCTCCATTGACCCTGGCGGGTCGGCCCGTCAGGATCGCGGGATCATGGCGGGGCGTTTCATCACCTTCGAAGGCGGGGAGGGGGCCGGCAAGTCGACCCACGTGCGCCTGCTGGCCGAGGCCCTGCGGGCCGCCGGCTTGAGCGTGGTCGAGACCCGCGAGCCCGGGGGCAGCCCGGGCGCCGAAGAGATTCGCGAGCTCTTGGTTCACGGCGCGGTCGCGCGCTGGGACCCGATGAGCGAGGCGCTGCTGCATTTCGCCGCCCGGCGCGACCACGTG
>CALJXB010000430.1 GCA_937974415.1 uncultured Kiloniellales bacterium | reverse complement strand
GCGCCTCGAGGTCCTCGGTGGTCTCGAAGGTGAAGTGATCGGACGGGCAGCGCCAGCACAGCGCCTCCGCCGCAAGGGGCCCGAACGACACTGTGGCCTCCGACTCCTCTCCGCTCATGGGCGCCGTCCCCAATTCCTTTGCAAACTCTTAATCAGATGCCGTCATCTTAGACCAAAACCGGGGCGTGCCAGCCCCGAATCATGGGAGCGCAAGCGGCGTATGAGCGCAAGGACGCAGTCCTCACGAAATTGGCTTGGGGGCCGGGCCGGGGCATTCGCCGGCGCCCGCCTACCGTCATCATTGACAGCCGGGTCATATCGGTCGACAGTCCGCACCGACGGTGAGCTATGTTCTCCAAGGTCAGTTCTATCCCAAACGCGTGGAGCCCGAGCGCTTCCATCGAGATCCCCGAGGATGAGGATTCCTCGGTGATCGGCGATGCGGCCGGGGTTGTGGGCGATCTGACCAGCGAGGGCGAGATCGAAGTGCAGGGAACCGTCGAGGGCAATATCCGCAGCCGAAGAGTCAAAATCGGAGAAGGCGGACAGGTATACGGAGAAATCGTTGCCGACGCCGTGGATATCTGCGGCTTGGTGGAAGGCCCGGTCGTTGCAACCATGGTCTCGGTCGCGCGGACGGCCAGGGTCATCGGCCATATCACCCATCGGGAACTGTCGATCGAGCCCGGCGCCTTCCTGGAGGGGCGCCGGCCTTGGCGATTGCACCCCTTGGAAGACCTCAAGCGCCCTTAAAGGAACCCTATAAGGACCCCGAATCTCAAACCAAGGAGAACCTCACGCGATGTTCAACAAAGGTAGCGAGTCCGATTATTCCGGATCCGAAAGCATCTCGGGTGCCACACCCCAACCCTCCGCCAGCAAGGGCTCGGGCATGCCGTCAATCATCAGCGCCGATCTAAAGGTCATCGGCGACCTGCACTGCGCCGGCGACATTCAGATCGAGGGAACGGTCGAGGGCGACATCAAGAGTCAAACCGTAACCGTCGGCGAAGGAGCCCATGTCACGGGCTCCGTCTATGGCCAGACGGTCCGCGTGAGCGGCAACGTCAACGGCCAGATCGAGGCCCAGGCGGTGACCCTGGCCAAGACCGCCGAGGTCTCCGGAGACGTGGTCCACGAGACCCTCTCGATCGAGGCCGGCGCTCAACTCGAGGGCATGTGCAAGCGTCTCCAGGCCGGCAGCAAGGCCTCGGCCGGCGACACTAAGGCCTCAGAGGCCAAGGCGCCCGCTTCGGAGTCGTCGAAGGCGCCGGCCAGCATCGCCGCCAGCGCCAAGGCCGGAGCGGGTGACAACGGCGCCGAGAAGCCCGCAGCCAGCTGAGCCGGGCGACACCTGCCGCATCCGCGGCATTTTACGTGTGAGCAAGCGCGGCGCGACCGCGTTCGTGCTTCTGTCTGTAGCCAGCCTCGAATTCGGGGCTGGCTCGCTTGCGTTCTGACCCTGAAGGCACGGCGGTCGGCGTCTTTACCCTGTCCCTTTACAGTTCCCTAATGCGCTCGACCGCACACTGCTGGGCATGTATCGGGGCAAGCAGTTTGAGGCCGCCGCAGAATCTGCGGTCGGGACCGGCTCGGAAGGGCCGGCGGCGGTCGCGAGCCCGTCTCGATTTCAGACGACAGCCAATCCCTCGACGACCAATCTTTCGACGACCAATCTTTCGACGACCCATCCCGCGCGCCGATCCCAACGCATCTCCGACGACGAGTTTCTGGCCCACTATTTCCGCAGGATCGATCCGGCGGTGGCCGCCAGCTTCACCAAGGACCAGCGCCACGCGCTCCGGCTCATGTTCGGGGATCGCGGCGCGACCCGTCACGCCGTCGATATGCGCTGCACCTTCCCCCTCGGCTGGCGGCGGTTCTACCTGGTCTTCCTGCTGGGCCGCGACCGGCGCCGGATGATTCGCCCGCGCAACGGCCTGCCAGGCGATATGGGAGACTGGCTGGCCTATCTGGTCATGTCGCTGGGTCTCTTGGCGGCCATCTTCGTCTTGCTCTCCCTCATCAAAATCTGACCCCGGCTGCGCGCCATTCCGTCGCGCGGCCGACTCGGCTAGCCTCTTGGTAGCGCGATGACGTCGTTGACGGGAAGGAACGGCCGTGGCCGCCGATGAAGGCCGTCCGGAAGGCCTCGAACAAGCCCAAAGCGAGTCGCCAGGGGCGGAGGAGCGCCTGGCTGCGGCTTTGGCGCGCGGGGTTTCGCGCACCCTCGGCGCCCACGGCGGCGCGACCCTCACAGAATTCACCCTGCGCACGGGCCGGCGGGTCGACGTGATCGGGGTCGACGACCGGGGCGAGATCACCATCGTCGAGATCAAGACCAGCGTCGCCGACTTCCGCAGCGACGGCAAGTGGCCGGAATACCTGGACTTCTGCGACTATTTCTACTTCGCGGTCCCCGAGGACTTCCCCCGCGAGCTGCTACCCGACGACTGCGGCGTCATGGTGGCTGACGCCTACGAGGCGTTGATCCTAGTGCCGTCGGAAGCGCGGCCGGTGAACGGCTCGCGCCGCCGGGCGCTGATCCTGCGTTTCGCCCGGGCCGCGGCCCAGCGCCTCAACGCCTACACCGACCCGCGGGACTAAGGCGGACCCGCTCGCTCAGTCCGGGAAGCCCGCCATGCGGCGCACCTCTGCAGGGCTCAGGCCCTGATCCCTAAGAGTTCGGATGGCCAGGGCGTTGTCGCGCTTGGCGAGGCGGCGGCCGGCCGCGTCCTCGACGAGGCCGTGGTGGTGCCAGTGGGGCACCGGCAGGTCGAGCAGGGCCTGGAGCAGGCGGTGGACATGGGTCGCCGGGGCAAGGTCCGCGCCGCGGGTGACCAAGGTGACGCCCTGCTCGGCGTCGTCCAGGGTCACCGCCAGGTGATAGCTGGTCGGCACGTCCTTGCGCGCCAGCACCACGTCTCCGTGGATCTCCGGTTCGGCCGGGACGGCATGACCCTCGAGGCCGCGGCCATGTTCGATCCAGGTGAGAGAACCCTCCACCGTCGCCGCCGCGGCAGCCGCTGCAACGTCGAGGCGCAGTGCATACGGCCGGCCGGCAGCGATTTTGGCCCGGCGCTCGTCCTCGCCGAGGGCCCGGCACGTCCCGGGATAGAGCGGGCCGTCCGGGCCGTGTGGCGCCTGGCCAGCGCGGGCGATCTCCGCCTGGATGTCCTTGCGAGTGCAGAAACAAGGATAGAGGAGTCCCAGTTCGCCGAGCCGGTCCAGCCCCCGGCGATAGGCGGAGAAGCGCTCGCTCTGACGCACGACCGGCTGCTCCCAGGCGAGGCCCAGCCAGCCCAGGTCCTCGGCGATAGCGGCCTCGTAGGCTTGGCGGCAGCGGCCTCGATCGATGTCTTCGATGCGCAGCAGGAAGCGGCCGCCTGCCTCTCCCGCTGCCTGGCGCGCCGCCCGTTCGGCAAACAGCGCGGCGTAGGCATGGCCGAGATGCAAGAGCCCGGTGGGCGACGGCGCAAAGCGAGTCACCACGGTGTCGGGAGACGGCACGGTCCCGTTGGTCATGGGCTGGCCCTACGCGATGGAGGCGCTAGAGTCCAGCCATGGATGCCGTCCCCACCGACGAGAGCCTGCGCCCGGCCCTCGAGGCCCTCGCCGAGCGCGACCAGGACATCGCCGCCGCCTACACCGCCTGCGGCCTGCCGCCCGTGCGCGGCACCCCGGTGGGCTTCGCCGGCCTGATCCATACCATTGTCGGCCAACAGGTCTCGGCGGCGGCGGCGCGCGCGATCATGGCCCGCCTCGAAGCGGCGGTTCGGCCGATGACGCCGCGGGCGCTCCTGAAGCTGGACGAAGAAGCCCTGCGCCGGGTCGGCCTCAGCCGCCCCAAGGTTCGCTATTGCCGCGGCCTCGCCGAGGATCTCTCAAGCGGACGCCTCGACCTAGCGGAGGTCCACGAACTGGACGACGCCGAGGCGATCGAGCGCATCACCCGGGTGAAGGGCCTGGGGCGCTGGAGCGCAGAGTGCTACCTGCTGTTCGCGCTCAAACGGCCCGATATCTGGCCGGCGGACGACTTGGCGGTGCAGGCCGCGATGCAGCGCTTGAAGAGCCTCGAGGCCCGGCCCACCACCAAGGTCATGGACCGCCTGGCCGAGCCCTGGCGACCTTACCGCAGCGCCGCAGCGCGCTTCCTCTGGCACTACTACCGCCATCCGGGCCTGGTGTGAGGCGCCCGTAGAGGTTATCCCCTCTGCATGACCGGACTCATGGACCTGGACGGGCCGCGCCACGGCGCGGCGCCGGGCACGGCCAAGACACTCGTCGTCCTGCTGCATGGTTTGGGCGCCGATGGCAACGACCTGATCTCTCTGGCGCCCCTCTTGGGTGGGAGCCTGCCGGACGCGGCCTTCGTCTCGCCCCACGCGCCCTTCCCGTGCGACATGGCGCCCATGGGGCGCCAGTGGTTCAGCCTGCAGAACCGGGACCCGGCGGCGCTCCTGGCCGGTGTGCGCATGGCGGCGCCGGTGCTCAGCGCCTTCCTCGACGCGGAGCTCGAACGCCATGGCCTCGGCGACGACCGCTTGGCGCTGGTCGGCTTCTCCCAGGGCACCATGATGGCGCTCTTCGTGGCGCTCCGGCGGGCCAGGGCCTGCGCCGCCTTGGTCGGCTATTCGGGCGCGCTGATCGGCGATGAGGCCATGCCCGAGGAAATCGCCAGCCGGCCACCGGTGCTGCTGGTGCACGGCGAGGCCGACGAAATCGTGCCGGTTCAGGCCCTGCCCGCGGCCATGGCG
>CALJXB010000429.1 GCA_937974415.1 uncultured Kiloniellales bacterium | reverse complement strand
GTCATCTGGGCGAGCAGGCCGATGGCGTTGACGTTGCCGGTCTTGCCCTGATCGGTGCCCATGCCCGTCGTGGTGTAGCGCTTCACGTGCTCGACCGAGCGATAGCCCTCCCGGAGCGCCAGGGCCAGGTCGTCGACGGTGACGTCGTTCTGCAGGTCGACGAAGCGCTTGCCCGGGCGCCGCCCGCCCCCGTCCACGTCCCAGATGGGGCAGAGGCCGGTCATGACGGGGCCTTGGGCGCGCACCCGCGGCATCTCAACCTGCGGCCTTTCGACCACCCCAGCCCCGTCGGCCAGGCAGTCGGCCAGGTCGAAGCGGCCCGTCGCCGCGCCGATGACCGTCATGCCGGCGACCGCACCGTCGGGAACTATAGCGGCCAGGTCCTCGTCGAAACGCAAGCTTCCCCGGCGCTGGGAGTAGAGGTGCACCGTGGGCGACCAGCCGCCGGACAGGCAGAGGCAGTCGCACGCGATCCGCCGTGCATCACCGGCAACAGCTCCAGAGTCGTCGACCGGCGCGGCCTCGATCCAGGCGAGTTGCCGGCCGCCGCCGGCCCGCGCCACCGCCTGCCCGGCGAGGAGCGCTATGCCCCGGCCTTCGATCGCCTTTGCCGCCTCGCCCCCCGGCTCGGGCCGCGGATCGACGACGGCCGCCACCTCGATCCCCGCGTCGGCCAGGTCCAGGGCGGCGGCGTAGCCGCTGTCGTTGTTGGCGAAGACCGCCGCCCGCCGCCCGGGCGCCACGGCGTGGCGGTTGAGGTAGCCGCGGGCCGCCGAGGCCAGCAGGACGCCCGGCGTGTCGTTGCCGGCGAAGACCAGCGGCCGCTCGATGGCGCCGCTCGCCAGCACCACCCGCCCGGCACGGATCTTCCACAGGCGCTGGCGCACCGGCGCATCTCGGCCGAGCCGTTCGGCAACTAGTACAAGGTTGCCGTCGTAGCAGCCGAAGGCGCAGGCGCTCGTCAGCACGGCGGCGTTGCCCAGGCCCGCGAGTTCGGCCGCAACGGCGGTCACCCAGTCGAGGGCCAGCCCGCTCTCGAAGGCCGCGCCATCCCAGAGCAACGCGCCGCCCAAACGCGAATCCTGCTCGCACAGCACGACCCTGGCGCCGGTGCGGGCCGCCACCAGGGCCGCCATGAGCCCGGCCGGGCCGCCGCCGACCACCAGGACGTCGCAGTGGGCGTGGCGGGCCTCGTAGCGGTCCGGGTCGGCGCCCTCCGGCGCCCGGCCGAGCCCCGCTGCCTTGCGAATAAAATGCTCGTAGCCGCGCCACCACCTGGCCGGCCACATGAAGGTCTTGTAGTAGAAACCGCTGGGCAGCAGCGCGGCGGCCAGGCTCGCCGCCCGGCCCAGGTCGAAGCCGAGGGACGGCCAACAGTTCTGCGGCCAAGCCTCCAGGCCGTCCACAAGAGGCACCTGCGTCGCCCGCAGGTTCGGCTCCGCCCGCGGGCCGCGGCCGAGGCGCACCAGGGCGTTGGGCTCCTCCGCCCCGGCGCCGAAGACGCCGCGCGGCCGGTGGTATTTGAAGCTGCGGCCGACGAGGCGCACGCCGTTGGCGAGCAGGGCGGAGGCCAAGGTATCGCCGTCATAGCCCCGGTAGGCCTTACCGTCGAACGAAAAGGCGAGCGGCCGGCCGCGGTCGATAAGGCCGCCGGCGGCGAGGCGGAAGGGTTGGTCGCCGGCGGTCACGTCGCCTCCCCGTCCGGCGCCGGGGTTTCCGCCAGGACTTCATGGGTGAGGGTGTCGCGGCTGAGCCGGAACCAGCGCCGGCACCCCGCCGTGTGATGCCACAGCTCATGGTGGGGACCGCGCGGGTTGGCCCGCAGGTAGACGGCCGGGAACCAGCTATCGGTCCCCTCCGATAGGGCGGGCCAGGTCACCGTGGCGTCGCCGCCGTAAGTGAACTCGCTCTCGTCTCGATGGCCGCACCATGGGCAAGGCAGAAGCAGCATGACAGTCCCTCAGTGCAGGCTCGGCGCAGGCCCGATGCCGGCCTCGTCGATGAGCGCGCCGCGCTCGAAGCGGGCGAGCGCAAAGGGCGCGTTGAGCTCGTGGGGCGCGTCGTGGGCGATGGTGTGGGCCAGCGTCCAGCCGACCGCAGGCGTCGCCTTGAAGCCGGAATAGCCCCAGCCGCCGTTGAGATAGAGGCCCGAGACCGGCGTTTTGCCGACGATGCCCAGGCCGTCCATGGAGATATCGCCGATGCCGCCCCACGAGCGCATCATCCGGAGCCGGCTCAGGAAGGGGAACATGGCGACCGCACGGACCAGGGTTTCCTCGATGGCCGTGATGCTGCCGCGCTGGGCATAGGAGTTGTAGGGGTCGCTGTCGCCGCCCAGAAGGATCTCGCCCTTGTCGGTCTGGCTCACGTAGGACATGCCGGCGTTGAAGCAGACCACCCGGTCGAGCACCGGCTTCACCGGCTCCGAGACGAAGGCCTGCACGCTCGCCGTCTCGATCGGCAGGCGAAGCCCGGCCAGGGCCGCCACGTGGCTGGAGTTTCCGGCCACCGAGATCGCCACCTGATCGGCACCGATCCGCCCGCGGCTGGTCTCGACCCCGGAAACGCGCCCATCGCTCACCTCGATGCCGGTCACCTCGCAGTCCTCGACGATGTCGACCCCTAGGCCATCGGCGGCGCGGGCATAGCCCCAGGCGACCGCGTCGTGACGCGCCGTGCCGCCGCGCGGCTGCATCAGGCCGCCGACGACGGGAAAGCGCGCCTCGGGGCTCAGATCCAGGGGCGGCACCAGGCGTTCGAGCGCCGCCCGATCGAGCAGCTCGGCGTCTATGCCGCGCAGGCGCATGGCGTTGCCGCGCCGCATGAAGTCTTCGAGCTGACCGTCGCTGTGGGCCAGGTCGATGTAGCTCCGCTGACTCAGCATGACGTTGAAGTTGAGCGCCTGGCTCAGGCCCTCCCAGAGCTGGAGCGAGAACTCCATGAAGTCGGCGGACTCGGGGAGCCGGTAATCGGAGCGCACGATGGTGGTGTTGCGGCCGGTGTTGCCACCGCCGAGCCAGCCCTTCTCCAAGACCGCGATGCGCCGCGGCCCGTGATTTAAGGCGAGGTAATAGGCGGTCGCCAGGCCGTGGCCGCCGCCGCCGACAATGACCACGTCGTAGGCCGGCTGCGGCTCCGGGCTGCGCCAGGCGACGGGCCAGCCCCGATGGCCGCCGAGCGCGTGGCGGGCCAGGCTGAAGATGGAGTAGCGAGCGGTCACAACGCCCCCAAGCCACGGCCGCAACCCGTCCCCGAGCCGCGGCCCAACAAACTGTGATCACAATAATGGTGCCGCGGGGACAAGACAATTGACAAGGCAGCGCCTCATGTGGATTCACTGCAGGCAAGTGTGATCACAAACGATCCGGAATGGGGCGAGCATGAGCAAGACCGGGGCCGCGCCGGAAGACCTTCGCAAGGGCGCGCAGAATCTCCTCCTCGGTTGCGTCGGCGTGGCGTCGGGCGACCAGGTCCTGATGGTCCGTGAGGACCCGAGCCGGGCTATTACGACGCGGCCGCCGGCGACGCAGTGGAAGCCGAGGCGCGGCAGCTCGGCGCGCAGGTGCACAGCCTCTGGACCGCCGCGCC
>CALJXB010000428.1 GCA_937974415.1 uncultured Kiloniellales bacterium | reverse complement strand
TTCCGGCCACTGGTCCATCGACGCTTGCGTCACCTCCCAGTTCGAGCAGTTCGTTCGCGCGGTGGCGGGTCTGCCCTTGGGGGCGACGACGCGCCTCGGCGACGCCGAGATGAAAAACCTGCTGGGCGACGAGGTCGAGCGTTGGCCCGAGATCCTCGCCGATCCCGCCGCCAAGCTGCACCTTTACGGCAAAGCCGAGGCCCGCCCCGGCCGCAAGATGGGCCACGTGACGCGGCTTAGAACGACGGCCTAACTACCAGCCGCCGCCGCCGCCGCCACCTCCGCCGCCGCCGGAGGACCCGCCGCCGCCCGAGCCGCTGCTCGAGCCGGGCGCCGTCGAAGCCGCCGCGATGGCGCCGGAAAACCCGCTGCCCAGGTCCGACGCTAAGGAACCGAAATCGCCGTCGAAGCTGCGGCCGGAATACCAGCGCGGGCTGTAGTGGCCGTTGCGGCCGCCCTCGCCCTGGCCGGCCTCGGAGAGTACATCCGCGAACTGCTCGCTCCAGGCCTGCTCGACCCCGAGCGCCAGGGCAAATGGCAGGAAGCGCTCGAACAGCTCGGGCGTGCGCTCCGGCGGGTTATGAAAGTTCATGCGGTCGGCCTCGGCGACCGAGAGGTAGTCGGCGAAGCCTTCGAGCTGGTCCATCATCCGCCGGCCCAGGCGCGTGGGCGCCTTGAGGAGGTGGTAGAAGACCATGTTGATGACCTGAATGATCACGATGATGGCCGCCCCGCCAAGGGACGTGGTCTGCACCAGGAAGGTCAGGCCGAAGACCTCTCCGCCGAAGAACGGCAGGGCGACCGCGGTGACGACCAGCGCCTTGGCCATTCCCAGGAGGCTTCCGGTGGCCAGCGACGTCTTCCAGCTGAGCCAGACCTGACGGCCCAGGTAGTAGATCGCGATGGTCCAGAAACTGAGCCAGAGGCAGATAAAGGCGGCGCCGAAGGGCTCGTCGGCCGCGACGGCGACCAGGCCCATGGCGGCCAGGGACAAGACGACGCCCGGCACGAAAAAAGCGGTGTTGCGGATGAAATAGACCTTCTCGAACTCCGTGCGCAGCCACTCCTGCAAGGCTTTTTGGGCCGCGCGGAGCTTCTTATGGTTCTTCTGCTTGAGTTCGATGCTCTTGCGACCGTGGGAAAAAAGCTTGCGGTAAGCCGCCCGCTCGCCCGGCGACAGGTGGCTTTCCGTGCCGGTCTTCTCCAGGCCGTAACTCTTGTCGGAATACTCCGTGATTCTGATGGCGCCTTTGACCGCCAGGCTGACGATCGCCGCGGTGAAGGTCTTGTTGTCGAAGCCCATGCGATTCACGTAACGCGCGGCTGCCGGCGAAAAGCCCTTGGGGGGATCGTAGTGGGGCACGATCGAGCCGCCCTTGGGGTCCTGGCCGACGAAGACCCAGACGACGAGGTAGTAGGCCGTGAGCAGGCCGAGGCCGATCAGCCCGGCGATGAGGATGCTGTTGTCGTTGATCAGGTAGGCCAGTTCCTGGGCCTGGGTCGGGCGCGCCACGAATCCCGGCGGCCAGGAGACCGCGATGGTGAGGCCCTCGCGCTTGTTCAAGGGACGGGTGGTCTCGTAGAGGATGCCGTCGCCCCTGAGGTCGATCCGGAAGTCCTGCCCGGTCGCCCCCTGGCGGCCAGTATAGCCGGCATGCTCCAGGACGCCCGCGCCTTCGGGCAGATGGACCCGCGCGCCGGCCCGCTCGATCTCGAAGTCCCAGCCGTTGCCGGTTACGTTCCAATAGAGCTCGTCGAAGTCTTCGAAATGACCGAACTGCCGGTTGGTGCGGTATTCGATGGTGTAGACGTGCTGGGCCTTGGGAATGAAGACGTCCTTGTCGCCGATGTAGAGCCGGATGCCGTTGCTCCGGCGCTCGGTGTGGTGGGGCTCGGTCTGGCCGTTGCGCAGCACGCTGAGGACATCGAAGCCGACCACGATCTTGTTCCCGAAGCGGTCTTCATAGGTGGTCGGGAAGTCGCGATAGATGCCACGCTTGATCGACCGGCCCTCGGCGACCACGGTGATAGTCTCCCGCACCGTCATGGTGGAGTCCGCGTGCACCCAGATCTCGCTGTCGAAGTTGACGATGCGCTCGCGGGCCGCGGCGCCGCCAGCCAAGCCAAACAGCAAGGCGACGGCAATCAACGCCGCGGCGCATCTCCACACGGTCGAGCGCACGACCGGCATGTGAAGCGAGAAAGTCGTGGGGGTCTGGGTCATGTTTTTACAAGCTGGCAGAGCCGCCGGCGGCCGCTAGTCGAAACTGACCGCAACCGGTTGGCGGGCCGCCGCGTCGCCCTCCTCGAGCTCGAAGAACTCGGCCTTGATGAAGGTGAAGGCGCGCGCCACCAGGTTGCTCGGGAACTGGTCCACCTTGGTGTTGTTGTCGCGCACCACGCCGTTGTAGTAGCGCCGCGACGCCTGGATCTTGTCCTCGACCTCGGCGAGATCGTTCTGCAGGCTCAGGAAGTTCTCGTTGGCCTTCAGCTCGGGATAGCTTTCGGCCAGAGCGAAGAGCGACTTGAGCGCCCCGGTGAGCATGTTCTCCGAGCGGGCCTGCTCGCCCGGCGGGCCTTGGTTGGCCATGGCCTCGGAGCGGGCCTGGACCACCTTCTCGAGGGTCCCGGCCTCGTGCTTGGCATAGCCCTTCACCGTCTCCACCAGATTGGGGATCAGGTTGTAGCGGCGCTTCATCTGGACCTCGATGTCGCTCCAGGCCTCGCCCACGCGCACTCGCAGGCTAACGAGCGCGTTGTAAGTCACGATGACATAAAGCCCGACCAGGACGGTGAGGCCGATGAGGATGTAGAGGGCGGTCATGTCGTAGGGAGCGATTGAGCAGCGGCGTCGGCAAGCCGAGATTAACCCGAACGGCACCCTGGGTCTACGTGCCCGGCCTTAAGGAGCCGTTAATCGGTTCCGGAAGGCCGACGGCTTGGCCATCACGCAGGCGTGGGCGTCGCTAACATCGGTGTTGATGGTGCCGACATTCTGGGCAATTGTGTAACCGTCATGGCCTGCTCGGAGTCCCTCACGGAGGCGGGTAGCAACCGTGTTTCGCCGCCCGTACCTGGACAGGCCAAAGACCCATTCCCTTTGGCTCAACAAGAGGCCATCGAGCCCCCCACGCCCCTAACGATCGACGTCTTGGATGGTCAGCGTCCCACTGGGAAAGGACAAACAGGCTCTCGGCAAAGGTGCCAGAACATGTCAATTTATCGTGATCATTCTGGGCTTTGGGAAAGGCTTCGTACCCGCCGCAGGGAGTTGGTGAAGGCCTACGGCCGTTCCCTGCTGCGCAAGCAGGCGCGTTTTCTTTACCGCCAGTCGCTGATCGGTGATCAGCCGGTCCTCGACAAATCGATCTTTCCCTGGATCGCCGGCTTGGAGTCGGGCTGGCCTGCGATTCGTCACGAGCTGGACGACGTGCTGCAGATGCGTGACGAGCTGCCGTCCTTTCATAGCATCTCGCCGGATCAGAGACGGATTTCCCAAGGCGACAGCTGGAAGTCGTTCGGGTTCTATGTCCTTGGCGACCGCTTCGAGCCTAACTGCAAGCGCTGCCCCGAGACGACAGCCCTGCTGGAACAGGTTCCGAATTTGCGCAACGCCTGGTTTTCGATTCTGTCGCCACACTACCGCATTCCGCCCCACCGGGGCCCGACCAACGGCATCGTCCGTGTCCACCTCGGCCTCAAAGTCCCCAGGGATGTCGACAACTGCTGGATCCGCGTCGACGGCCACGTCTTGCGCTGGAAAGAGGGCGAATGCATCGTGTTCGACGACCATTACGAGCACGAAGTCCACAACGATACGGATGAGGAGCGGGCCGTTCTGTTCTTCGATGTCGATCGCCCGCTGCGGCCGGCGGGGCATCTGCTGAACCGCGTGATGATCCGAGGCATCAAACG
Source organism: uncultured Kiloniellales bacterium (assembly GCA_937974415.1). GTDB lineage: Bacteria > Pseudomonadota > Alphaproteobacteria > Kiloniellales > JAKSDN01 > CALJXB01. The sequence continues at coordinate 1,799 of CALJXB010000428.1, read as the reverse complement.
GACAGCATATGTGCAAGATGCCATGGCCAACCTGCGGCGCTTGGAGGCCGGTTAGCCCGGCGCGACGTCTTGTAAGCTCGGTGTTATTGGCCATCGCTGGTTTTGGAGCCCGGACGCCTTGACCGAAACCCACGAAGACAGCCTGCCGAAAAGCCGGGCCCACATCATGAGACTCCTCCAGGGTGCGGATCCCGCCCTGGTCAGCACGTTGCTGGATGCTTTGCCGCCCAGTTTCTTCGTGGTGGGCGCGCCGCGCTGCGGAACGACGGCCTTGAGCCGAATACTCGGCGGCAACCGGAATATCAGTTTCTCCAAACCCAAGGAGACCCATTTCTTTCTCGACGACCGCTCGCAGATGCCCCTCGAGGATGTTCGGCGGCTCTACCTTGAACGGTTTCATCCCAAGCTCGCACCCGAGACTCAGGCGATTGGCGACGGCTCGGTGTCCTACCTTTACGAGCCGGACGCGATTCGCCGGGCCATCGCCTTCGACAGCCGGGCCAGGTTCATCGCTTCGGTGCGAAATCCGCTGGACATGCTGCATTCCTACCACGCCCGGCTGCTGTTCACCCTGGACGAGGACGAGGAAGACTTTTCCCGCGCCTGGGCTTTGCAAGGGGCGCGCCGGAGCCACCGGGACCTGCCCAAACGCTGTCGCTCCCCGCAGCTCTTACAGTACGGCGATGTGGGCAGGCTGGGCCATCACATCGAACGGCTGTTCCAAGTGGCGGGCCCGGAGCGTTGCCAGGTCGTGGTGTTCGACGACTTCGTGGCAAATCCGAGCGAAGTTTACCAGCGACTCCTGGACTTTATCGGCGTGGACGACGACGGCCGGCGCGAGTTCGAGGCGAAGCGCGGCAACGCCGGTTTCAAGTCCCGCTGGCTGCAGCAGTTCGCGATGAACCCGCCGTCGTGGGCCTTCCGGCTCATCGATTTCAGCAATGCCGCCGCGCTCAAACGCCTCAAGACCCTGCGCAAGCGCATCAAGCGATTTAACAGGGCGCCCATGAAACGAAAGCCCTTGCCGGAACAGATGCGCGCGACACTGCGCGCGTACTACGGGGAGGACGTGGAGAAGTTGTCGAATCTCCTGGGGCGCGATCTGACCCACTGGCTCAAGACATAAACGGGCAGACCGAGAATTTTCGATTAAGGCCGGAGCGCAGCGAGGACGCGATCGATCGAAGCGTTCACGCCCGGGGCTTGGGCCGGAGTGATCGCCAGCCGGCGGCCGGTCTCGACCCGAACCCCAAAGGGCGCGACCAGAGCACCGGACGCAAGCTCGGCCCGGACCAGCGGCTCGTGGCCGATCAGCACGCCGGCGCCGTTCTTGGCCTCTTCGACGGCGAGACTGTAGAGCGAATAGATGGGCCCTCGAGTGTCGATGGCCTTGTCGGGGCTGGCGACCCCAAGCCAGCGCTGCCAGTCGCCCGACCACGCGGCATCGTGCAGGCAGGTCACATGGGAAAGATCCGAAGGACGCCCGAGCCGGGCCGCGGTCTCAGGGGTGCAAACCGGAAAGATCGCATCGCGGCAGAGCTCCAGGGCCGCGGGATTGCCCGGCAGGTCCTCGAAGAAGACGCTGAGGTCGAAGAGCTCCCGCTTGAGGTTGGGCGGGATCTCCATGGCCGTTATGGAGACCGTAATGCCGCGCGTGGCGGATCGGATCGCCGGCAATCGCGGCGACAGCCAGAGCTGGGCCACGCTCGGCAGGGCGGCGATCCGAACCTGGCTCGGGTCGGCCCGGGTGCGCAGCTGCTGCACCGCTTCGCCCAGGCGATCGAAAGCCGCCGCGAAGG
>CALJXB010000427.1 GCA_937974415.1 uncultured Kiloniellales bacterium | reverse complement strand
GGCCGCCTGGAGACGGTGCGCATCACGCCCGAGGCGAGCCCGGTCGCCAACTACGCCTTCGACGTGACGCCGGCGCGGCTGGTCACCGGGCTGATTACCGAGCGCGGGGTCTGCCCGGCCTCGGCGGAGGGTCTGCGGGCGCTCTATCCGGAGCGCGCCACAGACGGGCCGGAAGACGGGCCGGACTAGGGCCATGAAGCATCTCCGCTTGCGGCAGGCCTTGATCGCGACGGCACGGCGGATGAACGCGCTGGGCATCAACCAGGGCACCTCGGGCAACGTGAGCGCGCGCGTTGCCGACGGCCTCCTGATCACCCCCTCTGGGGTCGACTACGCGGACATGACCCCGGGCGACGTGGTGGTCATGGGTTTCGACGGCACCTGGCACTGCCCGCGGGCGGAGCGGCGGCCGTCTAGCGAATGGCGCTTTCACCTGGACATCCTGCGGGCGCGGCCGGAGTTCGGGGCCGTGGTGCACAGCCACCCGACCAATGCCACGGCGCTCGCCTGCCTGGGGCGAGACATCCCGGCGTTTCACTACATGGTGGCGGTGGCGGGCGGCGAGTCGATCCGCTGCGCGCCCTACGCCACCTTCGGCAGCGCGGCGCTCAGCAAGCACGCGCTGGCCGCCCTCGAGGGCCGCCGGGCCTGTTTGCTGGCCAATCACGGCATGATCGCGGCCGGCGCCGACCTGGCGACGGCGCTGGCGCTGGCGGTCGAGGTGGAGACCTTGGCGGCGCAGTACGGCCGGGCGCTGCAGCTCGGCAAGCCCAAGCTGCTCTCCAAGGCCGAGATGAAACGGGTGCTCGCCAATTTCGCCGCCGGATACGGCTATGGCAGCGGCCCGGGGGCCAAGTCCCGATAGCCAAATCCCAGTCAATTCGCGACAGGTCACGACCGGTCCCATAAATTAGATGCAATTTATAATAATTCCCATGTAACGATCGGCCTTCTTCCATATTAACTAAAGCGATTAAGGCCGGCTTCAAGTATTGGTCCCATGATCTCGTCCAGCTTCATTCGATAGGCCAAAGCCGCCGCCGGCCGCAGATTTACTTCGATAGAGGAGCCGCCCCATGTCCCGCACGCCCCAGGTCACCCAAGTGCACACGCCGACGAGCTGGCACCGCATGGCCATGCTGCTGTCGTCCGTTCTCCTGGTGCTGGCAATGATGGCGGCTCTGGCGCGCGGGGCCCACGCCAATGAGGGCCAGGAGGCCGCGGATTTCGTGCGCGACTTCAGCAATCGGGCGATCGTCATGCTGAGCGACGAATCGCTGGACCAGGAGGCCCGGATCGAGGAGTTCCGCCAGCTCCTGACCGCGGGCTTCCATCTGGAATTGATCGGCAAATTCGTCCTCGGCCGCCACTGGCGCCGCGCCAGCGAGGCGGAACGGGCCGAGTTCGCCCAGCTGTTCGAGGATTATCTGGTCGCCAGCTATGCCCAGAAACTGAGCGAATACGGCGGCGAGAAGCTGGTGGTTCAGGGCGGCCGGCCGAAGGGCAAGTCGGGCGCCGTCGTCGCCAGCCGCGTGGTCCCTCCCGAGGGCGCGCCGTTTCAGGTCGAGTGGCGGCTGCGCCGTGCGGGCGACGGCTGGCGGATCATTGACGTGGTGGTCGAGGGCGTCAGCATGGCGGTGACCCAGCGTTCCGAATTCTCGTCGGTCATCGCCAGCCGCGGCGGAAAGATCGACGGCCTCCTCGATGCCCTGCGCAGCCAGATCCAGCAAGCGGACTCTATCGCGGCCCGCGGTCGCGACGAGGCCAGCTGAGATTTCTCGCCCCCGCCGAGATTTTTCGTCGCAGCGGTGACCGGCCGACGGGAAGCTTTTTCTTCCGGCCCGAATATCGGATAACCTGCCGGCACGGCCGGGCCGTGCGGGGGCGCCGGACGCAAGCCGGGGGAACGCAAAGCGCATGGCGGCGCATTCATCGAAAAAGGCGATCTATGCCGCGCTCGCGGGCAACTTTCTGATCGCGATAACCAAGTTCGCCGCGGCGGCCTACACCGGCAGCTCGGCCATGCTGAGCGAGGCCATCCACTCGCTGGTCGATACCGGCAACCAGGGCCTGCTGCTGCACGGCATGCGGCGCTCCCAGCAGCCGGCGGACACGCGCCATCCCTTCGGCTACGGCATGGAGCTCTATTTCTGGGCCTTCATCGTCGCCATTCTGATCTTCGCGGTCGGCGCCGGCGTGTCGCTCTACGAGGGCGTCATCAAGCTCATGGACCCGCACCCCGTTACCAGCCCCTGGGTGAACTACGGCGTGCTCGCCCTCGCCATGGTCTTCGAGGGTTTCGCCTGGTGGATCGCCTTCGGCGAGTTCCGCCGCTCCAAGGGCCCGCTGGGCTATTTCGCGGCGGTGCGCGAGAGCAAGGACCCGGCGCTTTTCACCGTCCTCTTCGAGGACACCGCCGCCATGCTGGGCCTGGTCGTGGCATTCGTGGCCCTGGCCCTGGGTCAGGCCACCGGCATCGACGCCTTCGACGCTATCGCCTCGATCCTGATCGGGGTGATTCTGGCCCTCACCGCCGCATTGCTGGCCTACGAGAGCAAGGCGCTCCTGATCGGCGAAAGCGCCAGCGCCCAGGTGATAGACGGGCTCAAGGACCTGGCCGCGGGGCAATGGGGGGTCGCCCGCGTGAACGAGCTCTTGACCATGCACTTGGCGCCCCGGCAGGTGCTGGTCAACCTCAGCCTCGATTTCGAGAACAATCTCACCGCGGACGAGGTCGAGATGGTGGTGACTCGCCTGGAGACGCGGATGCGCGAGGCATTCCCGGAGGTCACGCGCGTCTTCATCGAAGCCCAGAGCCGGGCGGCTCATGCCCGCCGGGCGCAGGCTGACGCGGCCGACCCTGCCAAGGAAGACCCCACGGCGCCCGGCGCCGATTCCTAAGCCGGTTTCATGCAGCGGGAAACTGCACTAGCCTCCGTCCTGGTAGCGAGGGAGCGCGGGCATGATCGATCTTTACACCTGGGGCACACCGAACGGGCGCAAGGTCTCCATCATGCTGGAGGAGGTCGGTCTCCCTTACCGGGCTCACGCGGTCAATATCGGCGCCGGCGAACAGTTCGATCCTGCCTTCCTGGAGGTCAGCCCGGGCGGCAAGATCCCCGCTATCCTCGACCGGGAGACCGGTACCACCATGATGCAATCGGGCGCTATCCTGCTCTATCTGGCGGAAAAGGCCAGCCAACTCCTGCCCGAGGACAAAGACGCCCGTTGGCAGGTGATGGAGTGGCTGATGTGGCAGATGGGCGACTTCGGACCGGCCCTGGGTCAGGCCCATCACTTTCTCAAGTTCAACCCGGGTAAGGTTCCCTATGCCGAGGAGCGCTACCACGCCATCGCGACCAAACTTTACGAGGTGCTGGACCGGCGCCTGGCGGGGCGCGATTTCATCGTCGACGACTATTCGGTGGCGGACGTGGCGACCTGGCCATGGGTGTCGCGCTTCGA